>CAYJAM010000352.1:0-3449 GCA_964367725.1 uncultured Sphingobacterium sp.
CCGAGCGCTAAACTACTGACAGATGCTTTTATATTCCATATTTAAAATTAACCCCGTATCTCCCTCCTCATAAACAGGTAATAAGCCAGTGCAAAGCAGGCTATTGTCGATGCCAGTAAACCACTTACCTGGGGCCAGACAATCATTAAACTTTCTTTAAAAGGAAGCGGCGAAGGAATGGCTCCCGCCATTTGTTCCATGGTGATTGGGCCAAGGCTGCGCACAGATGGCATCAGCAGGGTAGTTATTCCATCTGTATACAACTGGTTCGGAGCAATGCGCGACAGGTTTAAAATAAGTTCATTGTAATAGATCACCTGGGCCTGAGAAAGAAAATTCGGGTCAGGAACTATGGATTTTATAATCAGATTGATCACAATCTGGTAGAATATGGTAAAGAATAACCATATACCTATCGCAACCAGGGCAGATGTTGCTGCTTGCTTAAAACGGACTGACAGGGTAATTGACAGGCTTAACCAGAATGCGACATAAGCTATTGTCAGGGCGATAAAACCTAAGATCCTGAGGAACTCCTCCGGTTCAATGCGTACACCGGTTAAGATCAGTCCGCCCCCGATCATCAGCAGGGCCAGCGCGACAAACAGGCTGCTGACAATTACCATCGCACTTGCAAATTTCGCCAGCAAGAGATTATCCCGGTACAGGGGCTGGGCCATTAAGCGGATTAATGTTCCGTTATTCTGCTCCGAATTAACCGCATCAAATCCCAGACTGATGCCCAGCAATGGCGCCAGGAAGCTCAGGAAAACATGGAAAGGCGGAATAGAATTATCGGTTATAGTAAGCAGCTTAAGGTATAAAAATATACGATCCGGGTCGTTCGTATTGCCTGTTGCCGGTTTGATATTCGAAAGCGACACATACATCGAAGCAATGAAGGTCAGTAAAATAAGGGCAATAAGAACAGCAAAGCGCCAGCTGCGGATATGATCAGCAATTTCCTTGTGCACCATCACGCCAAAAGGCTTCCGGGTAGCAGGTTGACTTTTCATGGTTTTGTTTGGTTAATGCTATTGGATTCAAAATACTTTTGATAGATCTCATCCAGTCCGTAGCTTTTCTGATGTACCCCCAGAATATCGTAGCCCTTTTCAACTAAAAAGCGAACCAGGGGGGCGGTAAACTCGCGACTGCATGTAAATTCTATTTCCTGATCATGGATCATGATTTTCTTAAGGGCATCGAACTGCTTCAATTCGGCTTCAAGCGGCCAGGGTTGCGGAACAGCCTGCGCTAAATTAATAGTGGTGACAAATGCATCAGTTCCGAATAAACTTTGCGCGAGCGTATCAATATTCCCTTGCGCGAGTAATTTCCCATTGACGAAAATCCCCACCCGATCACAAACCTGCTGGACCTGATGCAGATGATGCGATGAAAGGAGTACCGTAAGTCCCTGTTGTTTACTCAGCTGTTTGATCAATGCAAGAAAATCCTTTACTCCGGCAGGGTCAATACCCAGGGTAGGCTCATCCAGAATAATCACTTCCGGTTCTTTGATCAGCACATCGGCCAGACCGAGGCGCTGCTTCATCCCTCTGGAGAAGGTGCCGGTTTTTTTATGCATTGCATCCTTCAGACCCAGCAGTTCCAGAAGTTCGATCGCACGTGCTTTAACTTTAGTCTCGGCAAGGCCATTCAGCCGGCCTATGTAGACCAGGTTTTCGAGTGCCGACATCTGGTCGTAGAAGCCCAGGTTATCCGGCATGTATCCCACTTTTTTCTTAACCGCAATCGGGTTGCTGGTCGCATTATATCCGCAAACATGGGCTGTACCGCTGCTCGGCTCGGTAAGTCCCAGCATCATTAATATGCTGGTCGTTTTTCCGGCCCCATTCGGACCAAGCAAGCCGAAGATCTCAGCTTTCTGGACATCAAGATTCAGATCATCGACCGCTTTAAGGGAACCATAGTGTTTGGTTAAACCCTTGAGGCTTATGATAGGACTGCTCATATCAATATTTATCTTCTGCCGTATTTTCGAATCAGATAATAAACTAAGCCTATGGAAAGCAGGATAACTAAAACCCCTATCCAGCCCGCAAGCAGGGAAGTTTTAACGATCAGACGGAAAGCCGCTGCTGAATTTGTATTGGTATTTGCTGCTGTAAAAGTAGCTGCATAATCTCCTGCAATGGTCTTGTCGGGAACCTTTAATGAAGCGCTAACCTCGATCGATTTTCCGGGCTCCAGCTGTTTGATCTTTGCCGGTTCATAAGATGCTTCCCAGCCGGAAGGCATTTGGGAGGTCATCTCCACATCGTTTAAAGGAAGTGTCCCGGTGTTTTTCAGGATAAAATTCAGTTTCTTCTGGCTGCCTGAGGTAAGCTCCTCACTTAACCTTCCGCTTGGAGTACTCAGGTTTAAGCCATAAGAGCCTTTTACGACTGCTTCAATCGTTGTTGATAAGGTTTCGGAAGCGGAGATGGCCTTAAGCGGGATGCTGTACTTTTTTGGAGCTGCAGTTGCGGTCGTATTAATTTCGATCGCAATGTCCTGCACTTTACCGGCATCCAGGCTAAGCGAACCCACCTGACTGCCCTCTACCCGGTAAGTGATTATCCAGCCTGCCGGTAAATCTGCCTTCAACTCATAAACACGATTCTCTGCCGAAGCGTTATAAAGGCTGGTGGTGTACCTGAAGGTTTCGTTTGCCGCAGCTTCAATATTCATGAGCTTGGCCGTAAAACTTGATTTACCGCCCTTCCTGATCGCCGTCGGCTGAGCCTGTAGGTACGGACTTGAAGCAAGCAATAATAAGAGAATGGTCAATTTGCGCGCTGCGCTGAAACGGGAAAATAATAATTGGGATAACATGATCTAACCACTAAAATGTTAAATAATAGCCTTCAAAAAATGTCTGAATTAAATGTTTTTTACTTTTCTAAAATGATGGTTCAAATAAAAAAAGTCGGACAAAAATTTCAAATAGTTTTAACATTTTTTAACAAATTGAGGGGTTGGGGATGGAATGGAAAGGGTTTGTGGGAGTTGGGATTTTGAATGGAACGGGAGTAGGTCATTTGGAATGAAGTCTTCAGCTGATTAATTATAAACGAGTCTGAAGACTCTTGAATATTTAATAATCCGAAGAGACGCTGCGCTTAACTCTACGGACAGTCGAGTGAGGCTGCGCTTAAACTGCGGACAGATGAAAGATCAGGCTGACCTTTGTGAAGCCATAATTCTTTTCTCCATTTGCCTCAGCTTCTCATCATTTCTTGCATTCATTCTTGAAACAACAGCCCAGATAGCAGCAGGTAGCCATCCTATTAATGTAATTTGGAGAATCAGGCAGAGAATACCAGCGAAGATCTTCCCCCGGAAGAAGAATGATAGCCAGGGTACCAGGATTGCAATCAAAATCATAAATATTTCATCTTAACTATATAAACCTATTTGAAGGTAATAAATAAAATTACTAG
>CAYJAM010000353.1:0-3445 GCA_964367725.1 uncultured Sphingobacterium sp.
GCCTGGATTTAGCCAGATCAGTGATGCAGAGAAGCAATCTATCATTTCCTATATTTTCGGTGAAGAGAAGGAAGAATTAGCTGTCCAGGCTAGAGATGAGTATCCGGATGTACCTTACCGTTTTAACGGATACAATAAATTTCTTGATGAAAATGGTTATCCGGCTATTAGTCCGCCTTGGGGAACACTTAGCGCAATTGATCTGAACACCGGCCAGAAGGTATGGCAGATCCCTTTGGGTGAAATTAAAGCGCTGACTAAAAAGGGTATTCCGGTAACCGGAACTGAAAATTATGGTGGCCCGCTTGTTACAGCAGGGGGGTTGTTATTTATTGCAGCAACTAAGGACAATACTTTCAGAGCATTTGATAAAAAGACAGGTAAATTACTTTGGGAACACCCGCTGCCGGCATCAGGTTTTGCCACACCTTCAACCTATATGGTTAACGGCAAGCAGTATGTAGTAATAGCCTGCGGCGGAACTAAACTGGGAATGAACAAGGGAGACAGTTATGTGGCCTTTGCTTTGGATTAATATAGTATTGAGTATAGAGTATAGAGTATAGAGTATTGAGATCAACAAATCCAAGGACATAACAGCCAAAGACAATTACAATTATGTCTATATTTTTTAATTATCATATGTCAATTTTCTACTGTCGACTATCAACTAAATTCATATGATTACCTTGGTATAATTTAATAGTCCCTAGATGGAATTTGAAGCCTCAAAGTTTTCTGATTTAAACATGGAACACCTTCTAGGTCTGATCATCAGCATTGGGATGGGTTTTCTGATCGGCATGGAGCGGCAATTTTCAAAGGAAGCTCAGGAGCATGAGGAGCAATTTGCCGGAATACGAACCTTTACTATGGTTTCGATGTTCGGGTTTATAGCTGCAATACTATCTTCACTCATAGGGACATGGATCTTTGGTGCTACCCTGGTTTGTGTTTTTGCCTTTGTGATCATTTCCTATATCCAATTATCCAAATTACCAAGTAATAAGGGCGCAACATCTGAATTTGCGCTACTGATTACATTTATGTTAGGCGGATTGGTATTTCTGGGTATGGTGTTATTTGCACTCATCGTTATGGTGGTAATGCTACTTCTCCTGACTTTCCGGCCAACTTTGCATCTCTTTGTAGAGAAACTCAAACGTCAGGAATTACTCGCTATCATTCTGTTTGTGGTGATGTCGGCTCTGGTGATCCCTTTTCTTCCGGATGATAATTTCGGACCTTATGGACTGTGGAATCTGAAGGAAATCTGGCAAATGGTGGTCCTGGTAGCAGGTACAAGTTTGGTGGGTTATATGATCGCTAAATTTATGGGCGAGCGGGGGACGATGATCGCCGGACTCGTTGGCGGTCTGGTTTCAAGTACTTCGGTAGCTTTGACCTTTTCACGAAAAAGTAAGGAAGCTACATCGGCAAGTTCATCCTTCTATTATGCGATGGGTATAATTTCTGCCTGTACAATCATGTTTCCAAGGGTTCTTTTTGAGGTTTATGTGATTAACTGGGAGCTTTTTTTGCAATTGTGGGTTCCAATCCTGATCATTTCAATAGCTGGTTTTGGCTCCGCTTTTTTGATCTATACCTTCAGAAAAGGTAAGCCTGGTGGTGATGGAATTATTCTAAAAAACCCGCTTGATCTTGCTACAGCAATTAAGTTTGCCTTGCTGTATGCAGCGATTCAATGGCTTGTAAAATATGCCGGTGATAATTTCGGTGACAATGGTACCTATATCGCGGGTGCAATTTCAGGGATAACAGACGTGGATGCGATAACCCTTTCAATGGCTAAAATGGCTAAATCCGGGGGTGATTCTGCTATTGCCATCAATACCATTTTAATTGCAGCACTCTCCAATACGCTCGTCAAATTCATGATTGTACTAAGTATTGGAAGTGTTGAACTTCGTAAAACTGCCTTCTTTGGATTTTGTGCAATTTTTCTTACCGGTTCAGCTTATTTTCTTCTTTATGCCAATTTTTAAGCCACTTCAATTGCATATCCTTTATTTTACAGGCTTCAGGCTAAAGGAATCAATATAATTGCTAATTTGCTCTTCGTTTTTCAAACCTAAACTAAACATGAAAAAGATATTTTTAATCTCTGCACTATTGATCAGTGCCGCTTTCCTAAGCAATGCGCAAACTACTCCTGCACCAATGACACTCAGCACGAATGCTTTTGCTGACGGGACTATCATTCCGGTAAAATTTAGTCAGGCTGCCCCCGGAGCAGCGCCGGGTGAAGGAACTTCGCCTGCATTATCATGGGGAAATGTACCTGCCGGTACAAAGAGCTTATTGCTGCACATGCACGACCTGGATTTTGTTCGTAATAAAACTACGGATGATCAGGTACACTGGCTTGTATGGAATATTCCTGCAAATTCTACAGGTTTTCCTGAAGGGCTTCCAAGAGGATCGAAATTACCGGATGGCAGTTATCAGATAAGTGTGACCGGTCCGGTTTACCGTGGCCCCGGTGCCGCAGCAAGTGGTCCATTGCACCATTATATGTTTGAAATTCTTGCTCTTGATATCACACTCGATTTTCCTGCAGTAAATAATGACCCTTTCGATACCAGAGCTAAAGTGATGCAGACTATTCAGGGACACATCCTTGGTAAAGCCGTAATGGGTGGCCTCTTCAAAAGACCTCAATAAAGGAGCAATATCTTGATCCATATCAAGGTTCTTTTTTAACTTATATCAATAGCATCTGGACTTTCAGGTGCTATTTTTGTATCTGATAATCAAATAGAAAGATATGTCAGATCTAAGCAATTTCAACAGGTTTACCAGTGATTTAAAGGAAGACGGATATCTGATGCCTGTGCTTTTTGTCGGTCATGGTTCTCCAATGAATGGAATTGAAGACAACGAGTTTTCCCGACACTGGAGGCAGATGGCCCGTGAAATTCCTCAGCCTGCTGCTGTGCTGGTAATTTCGGCTCACTGGCTAAGCAAGGGAACAAAAGTTACAGCGATGGATTTCCCACCAACGATCCATGATTTCGGGGGATTCCCGCAGGCTTTGTTCGACGTTCAATACCCTGCACCGGGTAGCATTCAGGTTGCAAATGAAACTATTTCATTATTACATTCCATACATGCTGAACCGGATCATGATTGGGGACTTGACCATGGTGCATGGACCGTAGTCAGGCATATGTATCCTGAGGCAAATGTTCCGGTGCTGCAATTGAGTATCGATTATTCAAAAGGACCGCAATACCATTATGATCTCGCAAAGGATCTGTATTCTTTACGTAAAAAGGGAGTACTGATCCTTGGGAGTGGTAATATGGTTCATAATTTAAGGATGTTAGCCTGGGATCGTTTGAATGAACCCGGGTTCGGCTTCGACTGGGCTTATGAGCTGAATGATAAGTTTAAACAATTGATCGCCGATGGAAATCATGAG
>CAYJAM010000354.1:0-3436 GCA_964367725.1 uncultured Sphingobacterium sp.
AAATATGTACAGGGGATGGCTGCCCTTGCATTATTAGCAAGCATGAATGCTTGTAAGCCAAAAGATGCAGGCTCTGTTGTTAGCGGAGATGCTGCTGCCAAAGTATATGTTGCCCCTGGTAAATATGATGAGTATTATAACTTCGTATCAGGAGGATTTAGCGGACAACTATCTGTCTATGGACTCCCTAGCGGCAGATTGCTTCGTGTTATCCCTGTTTTTTCAGTAGATCCTGAAAAGGGCTGGGGTTATTCCGAAGAAACTAAGCCAATGTTAAACACCTCTCATGGTATCGTTCCATGGGATGATCTTCACCACGTATCCATGTCTCAGACCAATGGTGAAATTGATGGCCGCTGGGCATTTGCGAATGGAAACAATACTCCGCGTGTTGCCAGGGTTGACCTGAAAACATTCCGTACTGCCGAGATTCTGGAACTTCCAAACAGTGGAGGTAACCACTCCTCACCTTTTATTACAGAGAACTCAGAATATATTGTTGCAGGAACCAGATTTAGTATTCCACCGGATGATAAGAATGGGGATGTTCCGATCAATACCTATAAGGAGAATTTTAAAGGTACAATTAGCTTTATCAGTGTAGATAAGACCAGTGGAAACATGGATGTTGCATTCCAGTTGCAGGGGCCGGGCGTTAATTTTGACCTGAGTCATGCCGGAAAAGGAAAATCCAATGGCTGGTTCTTCTTTAGTACTTATAATACCGAACAGGCCAATACTCTATTGGAAGTGAATGCATCCAAACGTGATAAGGATTTTATCATGGCAGTGAACTGGAAGATGGCTGAACAGCTAATTAAAGAAGGTAAGGGTCGCAAGCAGGCTGTAAAATATGCCAGCAACCGTTTTGACGAAAGTACTCATACTGCAACTTCAACGATCAAAAATCAGGTAACCGTTCTTGATATCAGAGATTTCCCCGGCTTGGTTTATATGATTCCATGCCCTAAATCTCCACATGGTTGCGACGTTGATCCAACAGGTGAGTACATCGTTGGTAGTGGTAAACTTGCTGCATTGATTCCTGTATTCAGTTTTGATAAAATTCAGAAAGCTATCGCTGATAAGGCCTTTGATGGTGAATATGATGGTATTCCGGTTATCAAGTATGAAGCTGCCCTATATGGCGAGGTTAAAAAGCCAGGTTTAGGCCCATTGCACACAGAATTTGACGATAAAGGAAATGCTTATACTTCGATGTTCGTATCGAGTGAGGTTGTAAAATGGAATGTTAAGGATCTTAAAGTTTTAGACCGGGTTCCTACTTATTATTCTGTAGGTCACCTGATGATTCCAGGAGGAGACTCAAAAAAGCCAACTGGAAAATACCTTGTAGCTTATAATAAAATCACAAAAGATCGTTATTTGCCAACAGGACCCGAGCTTTCTCAGAGTGCTCAGTTGTATGATATCAGCGGCGATAAGATGCAATTATTATTAGACTTCCCTACCATTGGTGAACCACACTATGCACAAGGAGTTGCTGCTGACGTGATTAAAAATAATTCAACCAAATTCTTTAAGATTGAAGAAAATAAGCACCCTTACGTTGCTAAAGGCGAAAAAGAGGCAAAAGTATGGCGTGAAGGTAACAAGGTGCATATTAACATGACCCTTATGCGCTCACACCTTACACCGGATAATATTGAAGGTGTCAGAGTAGGCGATGAAGTTTACTTCCATACCACCAACCTTGAACAGGATTGGGATGTTCCACATGGTTTTGCAGTTAAAGGAGCTTTAAATGCCGAACTTTTAGTAATGCCGGGTGAAACAACTACCTTGAAATGGATTCCGCTAAAAGCCGGTATGTACCCAATGTATTGTACCGACTTCTGTAGTGCATTGCACCAGGAAATGTCAGGATATGTGCGGGTTTCTCCAGCAGGAAGTAATGTGCCGATTAGTTTTAGTACCGGCACTAATACACCTAAGCCAGATAATGCAGCCGGTCAGGGTGCTGCTGCCAAAAAATAATTTTCATTAAGGAGAGGTATGAGGTATGCTTTTAGCAATTTCATATCTCTCCTTTTTTAACAATTTATTATGAAGAATAATAAAATTGCCAAAATAAGCAGCGTTGCACTCATTGTATGCGGCCTTTCTTTAGTCATGGTCCTCTTTACTCCAATCTGGAGAATTGAACTAGACGC
This sequence comes from uncultured Sphingobacterium sp., assembly GCA_964367725.1. Classification (GTDB taxonomy): domain Bacteria; phylum Bacteroidota; class Bacteroidia; order Sphingobacteriales; family Sphingobacteriaceae; genus Daejeonella. The sequence continues at coordinate 2,175 of CAYJAM010000354.1, forward strand.
CCCACAATATCCCGAAGGCTTAATGTTACTGATTCATGCAAATAAACTTGCAGGAAATGTGGAGATTATAAACGGTTTGAATCATTATATTGGAATGAAGACCCTTCATGCGGATGATTTTGTTGAATTTAAAGTGCTTCCGGGTATTATATTATTTTTTGCAGCATTTTTTGTTCTAGCCGGTCTGCTTGCCAGAAGGAAACTTGTCAACTTCCTTCTAGGATTATTTGTTCTCTTTGGAGTATTGGCAATGGTTGATTTTTGGAGATGGGAATACGATTACGGGCACAATCTGGATCCAAATGCAGCCATCATAGTGCCGGGTATGGCTTATCAGCCACCATTGATCGGATTTAAACAGCTTCTTAATTTTGGTGCCTATTCAATTCCGGATACCGGTGGATGGATCTTTATAGGAGCTGGTGCCGTTCTTTTGGGTGTAGTTGTTTTTGAGTTTAAAAGAAAAAATAAAAGTAAACACCCTAAAAGCGCTTTAAATCTGGTTATTGTCGGACTACTTTCTATGCTTTTCAGTTCCTGCAGTACAGAACCGGAACCAATACGAATCGGAAAAGATAATTGTGATTTTTGTAAAATGACCATCAGTGATTCCAGGTTTGGAGCCCAGGTTGTAACAAGCAAGGGAAAAAAGCATAAGTTTGATGACCAGCATTGCCTGTCACAGTTCTTGTACGAGGATAAAGTTAAAGATGAGGACATTGCAGGTGTTTATTTTGTGGATTTTAATGAACCACATGATCTTATTAATGCAGAAAATGCATTTTTCCTTCAAAGCCCCTCTCTAAAAAGTCCGATGAATGGCAATATAGCCGCTTTCAGTAATAATGATAGTCTGGAAAATGCCGTTCAGAAATTTTACGGTAATAAAATTACCTGGGAGGAGATACTGAAGTGAGATATTTTTCCTTCATATTTTTTACTCTTTTATATTGCAGTGCTTCAGCAGCTAATATTTATGTCGGAGCAAAACGCAGTCAGAGGACAATCAGTTCTGCTATAAATGCGGCTCAGCCCGGAGATACCATTTTCGTTGATTTCGGGATTTACAGAGAGAAAAATCTCATTATAAATAAAAGTATTGTTTTGATAGGGATCGGTTCTCCGGTACTCGATGGTGAAAAAAAATATGAGATTATTTCAATCACATCCAATGGAGCCGTTGTGGATGGATTCAAATTAATCCATAGTGGTATTTCGAGCCTTGAAGAGGTGATTGCAAAGTCACCCGACATGCCGATCAT
>CAYJAM010000355.1:0-3435 GCA_964367725.1 uncultured Sphingobacterium sp.
GCGATCATCATCATAAAGAGCCTTTCAAATTGAATACACCTGAATTTGATAATTTAAATAAAGGTTGGGACAGGCGTAATTTCCTGACAAAAACATCTCTGGGAATAGGTGCAATAGCTCTGAGTTCATTGATCGGGAAATCCGTTTTAGGTGATTTTGCAAATACTTTAGCAAATGAAAGCACATCGGCATCCCTGGAACAGGAAATTCTTAAAGCATTGCCACATTTTGCTCCCAAAGCTAAAAGAGTAGTCTATTTATTTATGAGTGGGGGACCTTCTCAGTTTGAAACCTTTGATTATAAACCCAAACTAGTCGATCTATTCGGGCAGGAACTGCCTGATTCAATACGTCAGGGACAGCGATTAACAGGCATGAGTGGTAGTCAGAGCACATTACCTGTGGTTCCTTCCATTTTTAAATTCAATCAGCATGGCGATTCCCGGACCTGGGTAAGTGAGCTATTGCCCCATACTGCACAGGTTGTGGATGATTTATGCATTATAAAGTCAATTCATTCGGAGGCCATCAACCACGATCCTGCCTTAACCTTTTTTCAAACCGGGAACCAATTGCCCGGCAGAGCTTCAATTGGCTCATGGCTTAGCTATGGTTTAGGATCTGATAACAGTAACCTGCCAACATTTATCGTGCTGGTTTCAAAAAATGCAGCTAAAGATCAGCCTTTGTATGCCAGATTATGGGGAAATGGTTTTCTGCCATCCGAACATCAGGGAGTTCAATTCAGGGCTGGTAAAGATCCTGTTCTGTTTCTGGATAATCCGGAAGGTTATGAAGGAAAAGACAGACAGGAAATGCTTGCTTACTTAAGCAAGTTAAATCAGCTTCAGAATGATGCTTATGGCGATCCTGAAGTTGATGCCCGAATTGCTCAATATGAAATGGCTTACCGGATGCAGACATCAATACCTGATGTCATGTCTACCGCTGATGAAACGGATGAGGTTTTTGAGCTGTACGGCCCGGATAGCCGTGATCCGGGGACTTACGCTGCAAACTGTATTCTGGCCAGAAAACTATTGGAAAAGGATGTAAAATTTGTTCAGCTATATCATCAGGGATGGGATCATCATGGAAATCTCCCTCAAAATATGGTTAAACAATGTAAAGATACCGATCAGGCGACGGCTGCTTTTATTAAGGATCTGAAAAGGAGAGGATTACTGGAGGATACCCTTGTAATATGGGGTGGGGAGTTTGGACGTACGGTTTACTCTCAGGGAAAGCTATTGCCAACAAATTATGGCCGGGATCATCATCCGCGTTGTTTTACAATGTGGATGGCAGGGGCCGGTGTTAAGGCTGGTATCAGCTATGGTGAGACCGATGATTTTAGTTATAATATCGTAAAAGATCCGGTTCATGTACATGATTTTCATGCTACTCTGATGCATATTATGGGAATAGATCATGAAAGACTCACTTATAAATTCCAGGGCAGACGTTTCCGTTTAACGGATGTGGAAGGAAAAGTGGTTAAAGATATTTTAAGTTAGAAGAAATTATGTTTCTTTCTAATCATAATAATTAAACTCAAACAGAAATAAATAGCATATGATTTCCAGAAGAAATTTTCTTAAGAATACAGGAATGGCAACTGCACTAAGTATGGCTGGTACAACTACCGCTTTTTCAAATCCATTTACAAACAATTTGTTCGCAGATGAAATAATAGGTCATGGCGGGTTTAAATATAAAGTTGATAAAGCCTGGGCAAAGATTAGTGTAAACAGCAATCCACTATTTAATTGCCATGAGATGGTTCAGGATAGCAAAGGAAGGCTTATTATGCTTGGTGATCACACACAAAACAACATTTTAATATTTGACAAATCAGGAAAGCTATTGGATAATTGGGGAACTGCATGGCCCGGTGGACATGGTTTATCGATTAGTAAGGAAGGTGGGGAAGATTTTTTAATGATCGTAGATTGCGGATGGTATCAAAATAAATCAGGCACATGGAACGCTCAGGCCGGACAGGTTATAAAAACTGATTTAAGTGGCAGAATAATTTTTTCAATCGGACATCCAAAAACAATTGGTGTTTACAAGGATGATGAAAAGTTTATGCCAACCGAAACAGCCATTGGACCTAATGGGGATATTTATGTAGCTGATGGGTATGGTTCTGACTATATCATCCAATACAACAGCAAGGGACAATATATCAGGCATTTCGGTGGCAGAAAAAATGCAAACCCTGATTGGAATCTTCGCTGTGCTCATGGTGTGGCAATAGATTATAGAAACAAAAATAATCCGACCTTGATTTGTACATCCAGAGAAGAAAATTGCTTTAAAGTATTTACACTGGATGGCAAATTTTTACATCGTATTGATATGCCGGGAATGCATGTTTGCCGGCCTGTACTTGATGGAGAAAATCTATATGCCGGGGTATGCTGGTCGAATGATGAAACCGGTAAAATGATTGGAGGAAACAGTGGTTTTGTAACTATTTTAGATGCTTCAAATAAGGTTATTTCTAATCCGGGAGGAAATGCACCGGTTTATAAGAACAATATCCTCCAGGCTACCCAGCAGGCACCTGGTCAGATGTTTCAACACTGTCATGATGTTTGTATCGATGAGGACAAGAACATTTATGTTTGCCAGTGGAATGCAAATAATACCGCACCTGTAAAATTAACCCGGGTATAGGATATGCTATTAGATATAGCCATTTTTACGGGTAGACTGCATCCGCTTGTCGTTCATTTACCAATAGGATTCCTTTTACTGGCTACAGTATTTGAATTGTTCTCCTATTCAAAGAAATATGAGCACCTCAAAGCTTCAGTATCATTCACATTACTGCTAGGTTTCATTTCTGCAGTATTGGCTTGTATTTTTGGTTATATCTTATCATTAAGTGGTGATTACGATAGCTCTGCACTTAATGATCATAAAATTTCAGGTATTGCCCTGGCATTAATTTCAGGAGTGTTATTTCTGATAAGTGATGGAATAATAAAAAAACTACCAGCAATTAACCGCTCTGTCTTCACTGTATTTTGTATTATAACTATGGCTCTAATGAGTTATACCGGGCATCAGGGCGGAACTTTGACCCATGGTGCTGAATACCTGTCAATAGAAGTGCTGACCCAACAGGAAAGAATTAAACCTGCAAGTGTAGAACAGGCGATGATTTTTGAAGATGTTGTACATCCGATATTGATCCAGCGCTGTTCGCAATGTCACAGAGCCGGTAAAATGAAAGGTGAACTATCTATGAAATCTTTGGCTGACCTGAAAAAAGGAGGTAAAAGTGGTGCTGCGATTGTTGCCGGTTCATTAAAAGAGAGTGAATTGTTTAAACGAATCACACTAGATCCTGAACATGAAGATTACATGCCAACTGATGGCAAAACGCCATTGACAAAATCAGAAGTAGAAATCATTCAATGG
>CAYJAM010000356.1:0-3408 GCA_964367725.1 uncultured Sphingobacterium sp.
TAATTCCCCCTCGGGCGGGGGATACTGGACGCCTAGATATACTGCTATAAGAAAACATTTTTTTCTTCAATGAAATTCCTTAGGCGCTTTGCTGTCCCCCTCTGGAGGGGGGCGCGTTAGGCTCTTAGCGCAGGGAGGGGGAGGTGATCTAGCAATTCATAAAATCATCACCTCCCCCTTTAATTCCCCCTCAGGCGGGGGATACTGGATGCCTAGATATACTGCTATAAGAAAACATATTCTTCATCAATGAAATTCCTAAGGCGCCATGCTGTCCCCCTTCGGAGGGGGGCGCGTTAGGTTCTGAGCGCAGGTAGGGGGAGGAGATCCGGTATTAAATATCAATGCCTCCCCCTTTAATTCCCCCTCGGGCGGGGGATACTGGACGCCTAGATATACTGCTATAAGAAAAAATTTTTTTTCTTCAATGAAATTCCTTATGCGCTTTGCTGTTCCCCTTCGGAGGGGGGCGCGTTTGGCTCTTAGCGTAGGCAGGGGGAGGTGATCTTCATAATGAATACTTATTTCCAAGCTAAGAGGACATGCCTAAACATCTAAAAAACGAATCATTCCCAATCTTCCCCAAATAAATTAAAAAATAAACTCACAACTATTTGATAATTAATAAGACTTTCCTATCTTTGCCCTCCCTTTAGAGGGGTTTACTATGTCTTGAACGAAGCCCTACTGCTTCGATGGACACAAATTGATTAAAGAAAATGTCAGGAATTATTGGAAAAAAAGTAGGAATGACCAGCATATTCGATGCTGACGGGAAAAACATCCCGTGTACAGTTATCGAAGCTGGCCCATGCGTAGTTACTCAACTACGTACCGTCGATACAGACGGCTACAGCGCGGTTCAGTTAGCTTTCGACGACAAGAAAGAGAAAAACACCACAGGATCATTAAAAGGACATTTCGCAAAAGCTAAAACTACTCCTAAGCGTAAGCTGGTTGAGTTTAAAACTTTTGAAGACGAGAAGTCATTAGGTGATGTTGTACGTGTTGAGATCTTCGAAGAAGGCGATTTTGTCGATGTAGTTGGTACCTCAAAAGGTAAAGGATTTCAGGGTGTTGTAAAACGTCATGGATTTGGTGGTGTGGGTGGTCAAACTCACGGTCAGCACAACCGTTTAAGAGCTCCGGGTTCACTCGGTGCATCTTCATGGCCTTCACGTGTATTCAAAGGAATGCGCATGGCAGGTCGTATGGGTGGTGACCGCGTAAAGATTCAAAACCTTCAGGTATTGAAAGTTTATGCAGACCAAAACTTATTAGTAGTTAGCGGTTCAATTCCGGGAGCTAAGGGTTCATACGTAATCGTTGATAAATAAGATCATGGAAGTTAAGGTTATTAATATATCAGGTAAAGAAACAGGTGCCAAGGTGCAGCTTCCTGATGCGATCTTCGCAGTAGAACCAAACGATCATGCGATCTATTTGGACGTAAAGCAGTACTTAGCGAATCAACGCCAGGGAACGCATAAGTCTAAGCAACGTAATGAGATCGCAGGATCTACCAAAAAATTATACAAACAAAAAGGTACAGGTGGTGCCCGTGCAGGATCTATCAAATCTCCATTGTTCAATGGTGGTGGTCGTGTATTCGGTCCGCAGCCCCGCGACTATAGTTTCAAGCTGAATAAAAAGCTGAAATCATTAGCCCGTAAGTCTGCCCTTACATATAAAGCAAAAGATAATAACATTGTTGTTTTGGAAGCATTCACTTTTGATTCTATCAAAACTGCGAATTATGCCAAGATCGTTGCCGATTTGAAATTAACTGATGTTAAGTCATTATTGGTACTTCCTTCAGCAAATAACAATGTTTATTTATCAAGCAGAAATTTAAAGAAAGCAAAAGTAGTTACTGCTGCTGAATTGAATACATTCGATGTATTAAATGCAGGAACTTTATTGCTGACTACAGAAACTGTTAAAACATTGGAGGAAGCGTTCGCTAAGTAAGATGGAAATTTTAAAGAAACCAATTTTAACTGAAAAGGCTTCAGCATTAACTGAAAAGTTAAACCGCTTTAGTTTCAAAGTTGATCACAGAGCCAACAAATTGGAGATCAAAAGTGCGATCGAAGCAATGTACGGCGTGAACATACTGGCTGTAAACACCGCAGTAGTGTATGGTAAAACAAAATCGCGTAACACTAAAGCTGGTGTTGTATCCGGAAATGCTCCGAAATACAAGAAGGCAATCGTTACGCTAAAAGATGGTGAAACTATTGACTTTTACAGCAATATTTAATTAAGACATGGCAGTAAGAAGATTTAAACCGGTTACCCCGGGTACTCGTTTCAGAGTAGGAGGAGTTTTCTCTGATGTGACGACTAACGTTCCAGAAAAATCGTTAGTTACCAGCATCAAGAAGTCCGGCGGTAGAAATAATTCCGGTAAAATGACTATGCGTTATCTCGGTGGGGGACATAAAAAGTCATACCGATTGATTGATTTTAAACGCGATAAAAACGATATCCCCGCAACTGTTGCCACTATTGAGTACGATCCGAATCGTAGCGCACGTATCGCCCTGGTAAATTATGCCGATGGTGAGAAGCGTTACATCATTGCACCGGAAGGCTTGAAAGTTGGAATGAAGATCGTTTCTGGTGCAGATTCTGCTCCTGAGATTGGAAATGCACTTCCTTTGAAGAACATTCCACTGGGATCTATTATTCACAACATCGAACTGAACCCTGGTCAGGGAGCGATCATTGCACGCAGTGCAGGAGCTTATGCCCAGTTATCGGCCCGTGATGGTAAATATGCGATCATTAAAATGCCATCTGGCGAAACCAGAATGATCCTTGCAACCTGTATCGCTACTATCGGAACTGTTTCAAACTCCGAGAAAGCAAATGAGGTTTTAGGTAAAGCAGGTAGAAAACGTTGGTTAGGACGTCGTCCAAGAGTAAGAGGTGTAGCTATGAACCCTGTCGATCACCCTATGGGTGGTGGTGAAGGTAGATCATCAGGTGGTCATCCGCGCTCAAGAAAAGGTTTATTGTCTAAAGGCTTTAAAACCCGCGATAAAAAGAAGTCGTCTGATCGTTACATCATAGAGAGAAGGAAGAAATAATGGCACGTTCAATAAAAAAAGGTCCCTATATCGATCATAACGTAGCGAAGAAAGTAGCTACGCAGAATGAGGGAAATAAGAAAACTGTGATCAAAACTTGGTCACGCAGGTCAATGATCTCTCCGGATTTCGTAGGCCATACATTCGCAGTACACAACGGAAACAAATTTATTCCGGTTTATGTAACTGAAAACATGGTTGGTCATAAGCTTGGTGAATTTTCTCCAACGAGAACATTTAGAGGTCACTCTGATAAGAAAAAATAAGCAATGGAAGCAATAGCAAAATTAAATGATTGCCCTACCTCACCACG
>CAYJAM010000357.1:0-3408 GCA_964367725.1 uncultured Sphingobacterium sp.
TTCACCCATCACAGAGGTAGACAATCCGACCACATCAATTACTACCGTTTTATTCATGACCCTGATATTTAAACTAATAAATCCCTGACCCAGTTTAATTCCCTGATGATACTCTCCCCGATTGGCGCTTTTAATTCATCCGGCAACACTTCCCAGGTATAAGTTTCTACTTCCATATGATCAGTGAAGGGCTTTTTTTTCTGGATGTTCAAAACTTCAATAATATCTTCCTGCGTCGACTGAAGTAAACCAAGTTCCCTGATAAAAACGGGTACATGAAAATGTGCCCGCCATTCCCTGACCAATGGATTGGTATAATCACTTAAGGCCTCGGGCAGATCCCGGTATCGCATCAAAAGCCCATCATCTTTTCTTGCCACAACCTGGTGGAGATAGGTCGCTTCATTATAGTTTGCAAATGCAGCAGCGATACCCGACCTGAGTTCCGGATCAAGCGGAAGGTCTGCCTTTAAGGCTGCACTTATTTGTATTTTTCCGACCCGAATTCCCTTACTGCCTAGGAGTTCAATAACTTCTGAATGCGATTCATAACCGATTGCAAAATGACATACATCATAACAAAGGCAGATATGTTCTTTGATAAGCAGTTCAGCTTCTTCAGGACTGATATTCAGCCGACCCGGCAAAATTTGCTTTGAAAGGGGCATAAGCACACTTTCAAACCAGTCGATAAATTCGGAAGCCGACTCCAGAATACCATCTGGTTCAGGTTCAATATCCAAATGCATTTTAACACCGGTATTTTGTCTGATTCTGATCAGCTCTTCTGCTATTTCAATAATATTTTTAGTAGAAGTTAATACCGCATTTTTAAAATCATCCTTATCCGGAAACCAGAAGCGGTAACTTAGTGGGGAGGTCGAAATTCCCCCTTCCATCCCTTCAGGTAAAAGCTTCGCAAGTGTATTAAAAAGCCGGATAGTGTAATCTACTCTTTCTTTGGTCGTCCAATCCGGGGCATGAACATTATCCTTTACCACAGCATAATGAAAATCTCCGTAAGGAAATCCATTCATCGTAAATACATAGGCATTGTTTGCTGTCAACCATTCTTTAAACTCCTTTAGCTCTTCAGCAGACTGTATATCCAAACTTGCTGAATTGGAAAGCCTCAAGCCTATACCCATAGCCTGATCACCACAAACCGCTTTCCTGATGTATGGAAAATTTTCTTTTAATGCGAAAAAATGATCCTTCCAGCTCTCACCCGAATGGATATTGGTACAATAGCTTAAATGTCCGGATGTGAGTTTCATAAATTAACAGAGATTCAGGTTAAGCTTTGCTGCTTTCAAGATGGCGACCTTTCAAATATCCTGAGGCCTGTATAAGTATTTCATTATCAATCTGATGCACCTCCAATCCTTTACCTATACCATTAAGCAGCATGATCGTAAGTTCACCTCCCAAATGCTCTCTGAACTCTTCAAGCCCTGATAAGATCGCTGAATTGTTCGCAGATATCTGCATGATAGGGTGTGAAAGTTCAAAACCAAGTTTAATCAATAAATCCAGAATTCTTCGGCTTTCAGCATCGGTCAAATGTCCTGATAAATTAGAATAAACTGTGTCAAGTGCCATCCCCATCGCAACGGCCTCACCGTGAAGTATTTCAAAATTTGAAAGCTGTTCTAGTTTATGGGCGCTCCAATGACCGAAATCCAATGGGCGTGAAGAACCACTTTCAAATGGATCCTTACCAGCAATATGCTGCATATGAAGTTCTGCACATCTTTTAATCAGATAGTTCATTGTTTCCATATCCCTGTTAACCAGCCCTAAGGCATTATCTTCTATCCAGAAGAAAAACTCCGGATCCTTTATCAGGGCAACCTTAACAGCTTCTGAAATCCCGGAGCGCCAGTGCCTTTCATTTAAGGTTTTCAGGTACTCCTGATCATTGAACACAGCTACCGGAGGCGCAAAGGTTCCAAGAAAGTTCTTCTTACCAAAGTAGTTAATTCCATTCTTCACTCCAATACCTGAATCATTCTGTGACAATACTGTTGTCGGAATCCGGATATGCCGGATACCACGATGTGAAACAGCTGCTGCATAACCAACCAGATCGAGGACTGATCCTCCTCCAATTGCGGCGATATAAGAGTGCCTGTCTATTTTGCAGGTATTTACTGCTTCAAGTATCCGGTCAAAATAGGCAATATCATTTTTTACAATTTCTCCTCCCGGAACCAAGATGATCTCAGGCACCAATTGTACGGCTTGATGTATTTTAAAATATTCTCTTATTTCAGCAATTACATCATTCCCGGCATCTATGAATCCCTGATCAATTACGAATAATATTTTACGGGAATTATTGCCAGTCGATATACCATTCAAAAAATCATTGAACAGGGGGTTAGCCGGACTAAAAAGACCGGATGTAAAAAAGACCTTGTATTCGAACTTAATGGTAAATGACTGCTGTAAGTAATTCATAAAGATTGATACTCCGGCTAAATTCAAACAAGCTGTAGGAGCTGATTATTTTTGTTAAAGATAAATTTCAATTAAGTAACTGCAAAACGTTTTGCCAGCCATAAAGATAGTGGCAGAAGCGCTGCGATAAGCAAAGCAAAATAGATCTGTCCATAAGCTGAAGCCCATGCCGCATCCATCAAAATAAGAGAGATTACACCTGCCTTAACTGCCTTTCCTATATTCCTGCCAACCGGATCCTTTATAGCCACAAATAAAGGCTTAAATATCATCCAGGCAAAAGCAATCAGAAAAAGGCTCGCATAGAGCAAATGCTGCTGTAAGTAGGCCGAATACAAAATGGATCCGATCACGACCAGATATAAAAAGGCCCCGGTATACAGTTTATTTCTATTTGATCCATGCACTTCTCCCTGACTAATCATTGTAATCGAGAAAATATAGATCAATGGAATCAGACCCAGGAAATAGAGACTTTGAACTGAAAGGGAAAGTATACTGATTCCCAGCAAGAGATTTAATCCGCGGCAAAGACCCATATTCAATGGGCCTAAGAAGGAATGATGTTTACCGAATTTATTATAAATCAGGGCAAAAACAAGAATCAGAAAGGCAATCAAACCCGACCTGACTGAAAATGCAAATGCGGCTAAAAGACCCATTCCTAAAAGCATGATTCCGAGAGCTGTTGCTTCCCCTATACTTACCGCTCCACTGGGTATTGCTCTTTCAGGTCTTTCAATCTTATCAAGTTCGGCATCGAAAACATCATTAAATACTATCCCTCCACCGTACAAACCAATTGTTGACAGGCAAAGCAGAAATATCGGTAAAAATTCATGTCCGCTTCCAAGAAAATATCCAGAAATAGCTATCCCTGCCAAAACATCTGCAACCGAGGTTACGATATTGGCTGGCCTCATCAGACGCAGAAAAACAAGAACT
>CAYJAM010000358.1:0-3406 GCA_964367725.1 uncultured Sphingobacterium sp.
TGGCAATGGCGGAGCCGTCTTTGTAACACTCCCGTGTGGTTTGAAGTCTGAATTAACCGGTCTGGAGTGTCAGTCTAAGCTTGTTGATGGGATGAGACCAATTTGTCAGTCTACCAAGCTACTGGACGCTGATCCCATCGTGCGCAAAATGGCTGAGAAAGACCTGCTGATAATGGGTCGGTCGGCTGGTGACTATCTGCAATGGCAAAGAGAGCAAGTCAGTCCAGAGCTAAAGGTCGAAATAGATCGAGTCTGGGCGAGAATTGTCAAAGAAGGTAGATGAGCTTAGCGGCGTGCATTCAATAGAGCTACTTACTTGTTTCATTTGTGGAAAGTTCGTTGACGCTGAAGTATGAGCCGCACTCTTTATCATTTAGAAGCTGACGCCCGATTAACTGATCTATTGCTCTGAAGTCACTCTTGGTTTTAAAGATCGGATCAAATACAAATAAGTCCGACTTAGCCAGTATTTTGCCAGCCGGAATTGAGCAATTAGCAAGTACGACGTAGTTGTCTTCTGCTCTTGTGCCCATACCCATGGTGATCCAGATGGCTGCTGCCGAGAGCAGGAGAGTGCTGAGGATTATTGCGAGTTTGAGTTTTAAATCAAGAGCGGGACTATTCTCCAGGGCTTTGTTGTTATGACCAGCGCGATCAGCTGCAAAAGTGAGTAAAATTATTACAGAAGGTATTAGGATAATTTCGGTATGCTTGACCACTAGGGATGCTAGTTCTTGCCGGTACCAGTCTTCATGCGCTAGAGGATATAGGGTGTTCCAAAAGACCGGCACGCCCCAAGGGATTGGATTTGGATGTGTGCAAAAGTGAGTATCACACACCAGTGTAAAGTAAAGCCAGGAATAAGCTGATGTCAGCAAACCTGTTATAAAAAAGCGTCGTGCAATAACTGGTCTGGCAAGATATGTCGTGATGGCACAAAACATTGATAGCAACGCAAAAAAGAAAACTAAAGATGACGTATTGCCAAGCCAGGCAATGTGCGAGTCTCCAGAGTGTTCCACGTACAGTTTTAAAAACATAAAAAATCGGCGCATTGGTCCACAGAGAGTCCAAAGTTTTGGATTCTGAATTCCAGAGACAAAGTATGTTGATGTTAGTACGCCGAGCGCAACAGAGGTAGTTAAGCCGCAAATTAGACCTAGTTGCAATGCAACAAGTTTGCTTTGCCAGTTTTGCCCTGCTTGGATAGACATTTACACCTTTGCATTTGGATTCTATTTCTTTGGTGCACGCAACTATTTTAAAGGACGAATTTAGTCCTCTGCTTCTTTCATTTTCTGCGCCATTTGTTCTGGCTCCATGGGCAATCCATTAAGTTTGCGCCAATACATAGCCATGATCATTGCAGACATGTTGCGAGAATCCTTTATGCCCATTTGGTTGAAGTATTTGACCAGGGCGTTTTTGCCATTTAGTCCCCATGTGTTGCGCAGACCCATTTGAAAGAATGGCCATCCGTAGCCAGATGCATTTTTCTCGTCTAGGCTTTTAAATTTCTTAAGTTCTTCTTCGCCCATTAGCTTTTCTAGCTCGACAAAACAATCATCTGGGGTTCTTAAGACTTTCTGATTCTGCCAGGGATTCTCTGTGTTACCACCAGTAAATGCAATAACATCCGGCTTAAGAGTGACTGGCTCAAGTAAAACTGATTGGTCATTAAGACGACTAATGGCAATGGCTTTACCATCAGGGGTCCATTGAATCACCGAAGCCTCATCAAATAATTTGCTTCCTACTATTTTGCCAGTCTGTACTTCACTAATCACTATTTCGTATGCGGCTCCAGTGATGGCAAGATACTTGCTATCAGGCGACCAATAAAAATGATATCTACCGTTTTTTTCGCATGATATTTCGGATAACGGTTTCATCTGTGCAACATCAAACACTTTGAGCAGTGGGCAGTTGGCGCGATATGCCAGTAGTTTTCCATTAGGGGACCATACCAATCCTTTCTCGGATTCGTCATCTGTATCTAGCTTTCTGACTTCTTTTAGCGCTGTGTCTAGAATATGAACGGAGTCATCGCTATAGGCAAAGAAATTACCATTGGGCGACCATCCCAGATCTCTTCCTTCGGCCTTTAATGGCACTCTCAATCGTGTAACTTTGCCATCAGGTGATGAGACTATCAGGCAGTGACTGTCATTGGTCTTCTCAAAAAATGCTATAGATTGACCGTCGGGCGACCAGGCGAGCGAGTGGCACTCTCCCTCGGTATTTGGCAGCGGCTGCCCTTTTTCGCTGCCGCCGATAGAGTACATCCAGATCCCTTTTTCATTTCCGTCAATTGCTATTTGCTTACTATCTGGGGACCAGGTTGATTTTTGACTGATGTTCGAGTCTGATTGCTTTAACTGCATAATGATCTTGCCAGTCTGAGTGTCAAATACTACTGGTGAGCCAAAAATTGACTCGTCAACTATGAGTTTGCTATCTGGGGACCATAGTCCACCTTTCATCTTTTTGGCAAACATATTTGGAGTATCCGCAAATTCCACACGGAGCCTTCTATACGTTTTTGCATCTAGCAAAAGTGGCTCTTGCGTCTGGGTGTTGTGCAGCATTGCACTTGGTGGTTTTTGACCCGGAGTCAATATGGTTGAGGCGCTGCGATAGACACCTTGCGGCTCTGTATCTAGCTTGCCAATTACTCTGCTCAATTTGCCGTCACTATCCACCTTGGGCGGGGCCGGCCAGGAGACGAGTATGTATTTGCCATCGGGCGACCATCTCGGTATCCAGGTCCACTCCTCTGGAGGCACAACCCTACCAGTTGGGCAGTTCTCGCTGGCGCGGGCGGAGAAGCTGCTGGACAGACTTAGTAGGGTTACAAACGCGCTGGTCGCTATACCTAATATCCGGGGATAGGACTGGCGTTTTTGCTTTGTCATATGCTCTCTTACTTAGGTTGGTTTTTTTGTTGTAAATTAAAGTGCTCAATCTAGGACATTTTACTTGTACCCCTGCTTTTCTGCCTAAAATCTCCAACAAGGCGATAATGCATTACCAGCCTTAAAAGATTGACTCATGTCCCCGGAGATTATTTGCAATGCTTTTGACTGAAGTATTTTGCTTTTTCAATAACGCTATCTGTGATGAATAGGGTCTGCGATGGCTTCATACTGCATTTCTGCGCGCATAGTACGGATTTTCTCAAGAGCTGCGCTTGCCGATTGGTATCGTTCGTTAAGTTCAAGAGCTGTGCATCGAGCCAAAAATGTGTTGATCGATTGGGTCAATCCAGTTTGCAGATCGACCTGCGAGGTCTCTAGTGGCGTAGGGTCCTTGCCGGTTAATAAAAAATAGCTTGTGCACCCCAATGAGTAAATATCGCTTTGCGGAGCTGATTTGCCGCGGATTTGTTCGGGGGCCATGTAGGATT
>CAYJAM010000359.1:0-3387 GCA_964367725.1 uncultured Sphingobacterium sp.
ATGATCGCTATCAAACATTTAGGTACCAATGTTGGAGGATATTTTGGAGTCAACTCTGCTCACCCTTTAGAGAATCCAAATTACCTGACCAATATGGTAGAAATGGTATCACAAGTAATTATTCCTGTTGCCATGGTTATAGCATTCGGATTTTTTATTCGCAAAAAGAGATTAGCATGGACCATTTTCGGGGTTATGACTGTCGGGATGCTTATGCTGCTTATCCCCTCTATAATGAGTGAATTGGGCGGAAATCCTGCGATCGAAAAAATGGGGATCTCACAGAATACAGGTGCTATGGAAGGTAAGGAAGTAAGGTTTGGACCCGCAGCCTCAGCTTATTGGAGCACGGTAACGACCATTATATCTACCGGATCTGTAAATAGTATGCATGATAGTACAATGCCACTTACAGGCTTAATGCAAATGCTTGGAATGATGATCAATTCATTCTATGGGGGAGTTGGGGTAGGTATTTTAAACTATTTCATCTATCTGATTATTGTAGTATTCATATCCGGCCTGATGGTAGGACGAACACCAGAATTTATGGGCCACAAAGTAGAAGCAAGGGAAGTAAAGATTGCGGCGATAATAACACTTTTAAGTCCGTTTTTAATCCTGACAGGAACAGCTTTAGCCACCTATACCTTCACTAATCACGGAGATGCTGCATGGGCTGTTCAGCCGCAGAATTGGTTAAATAACCCTGGATTTCACGGATTTTCAGAGATGTTATACGAAGTTACCTCATCGAATGCTAATAATGGATCCGGCTTTGAAGGTCTTGGTGATAATAATATATTTTGGAATGTTCTTACCGGTTTTATTCTAATCCTGGGGCGTTTCCTGCCAATAATCGGACCGATAGCAATTGCCGGAATTTTGGGAGCAAAGAAGTTTATTCCCGAATCGGCTGGTACTCTAAAAATCGATACAGGAACTTTCGCCTTGATGACATTTATAGTAATACTGCTTCTAAATGCACTTTCCTATTTTCCTGCATTGGCTTTAGGACCGATTGCGGAATATTTTACGATGGTTAGGTAGGAAGAAATGGATACTTGGAAATTGGAAATAGGAAATTGGAAATGGAGGAAGGATAATCCAGATAATAATTTACTCCCTATTCCCTGTTCCCTATTCTCTTCTTAACAGCATTAATAAACCCAATTAATAATTTAAATATGATATTCAAATCATCTAATACTGAATCGCAATCTAAAGGGTTAATAAAGCCAAGATCTTTAGAAAGAAGCAGTAGTGTATCAAGCTCACTTGCAGAGCCCAGGGCGATGTATAGAAATTGTAAAAGTTCCTTGTCGGACCGTCTTGCTGAGCCTTCTGCGATATTCAAAGGAATCGAAATAGCTGAACGTCTTATTTGTGTAATAATCCCAAATTTTTCGGCAGTCGGAAAGGAAGTTGTGAGGGAATACAACTTTTTTACAAGCACAAAACTTTTCTTCCAAACCTCCAGATTTTGGTGCGGCTTCATAGATTTCCCCAATGAACACTACAAAATACATGCGAATGTAAATTCTTTTCTTACGGATTTAGTGTGTGGTAGTAATTATCAATTTACCGGTAAATCCCCCATTCCCTATTCCCCATTTCCTATTTCCTATTCTCATTTTCCTAATTACAGAACAAATGAAAACTCAATCAAATAAATTATTCGAACCTGCTTTAGTGCAAACTGCACTGAAACAGTCATTCATTAAGCTTGATCCAAGGGTAATGATTAAGAACCCGGTTATGTTTACCGTAGAGATCGGTACACTGATCATGGCTTATGTAACTATCTATTCTATAAATAATGCCGGGCAGGGTTCTCCGGTATATAACTTCTTTATATTCTTTATCTTATTACTTACACTTCTGTTTGCCAACTTCGCCGAAGCTATTGCTGAGGCGCGTGGTAAAGCCCAGGCCGACAGTCTGCGTAAGACACGTGAAGATACACCAGCCAAAGTATTGCTGAGTAACGGGACTGTTGAAACCCGCTCTTCCAGCCAGTTATTAAAAGGTGATGTATTTATCTGTGAAACAGGGGATACCATACCGACTGACGGTGAGATCATAGAAGGTATTGCTACTATTGATGAATCGGCTATTACCGGGGAATCTGCTCCTGTGATCCGTGAGGCTGGGGGTGATAAATCATCTGTGACCGGGGGTACCAAAGTACTCTCAGATGAGATCAGGGTACAGGTAACAACCCAGCCAGGGGAAAGCTTCCTGGATAAAATGATTGCGCTGGTAGAAGGGGCATCACGTCAAAAGACACCTAACGAGATTGCCTTAACCATTTTGCTGGCAAGCTTTACACTGGTGTTTATCATTGTATGCGTTACTCTAAAGCCTTTCGCTGATTATGCCCAAACACCTATTACGATTGCAGCTTTGATTTCATTGTTTGTATGCTTAATTCCTACAACAATTGGAGGTCTCTTATCTGCAATTGGTATAGCCGGGATGGATAGGGCGCTGAGAGCGAATGTGATTACCAAATCAGGTAAGGCAGTTGAAACTGCTGGTGATATTGATGTATTACTTCTTGATAAAACAGGCACCATTACTATTGGTAATCGTAAAGCAACCAATTTTTATCCAACAACAGGCACAGTAATCAAGAAATTTACCGATGCCTGTGTATTGAGTTCCTTATCGGATGAAACTCCAGAAGGAAAGTCAATCATTGAACTTGCCCGGGCCCAGGATTCCCATGTTATCAATTCTGCACCTGAAGGTTCTGAATTTATCAAATTTACAGCAGAAACACGTTCAAGTGGGATTAATACTCCCGATGGACGCCGGATCAGGAAAGGGGCTTTTGATTCGATAAGGGATATCGTACAAAAGGCAGGGAACTCCTTTCCACAGGATATAGAAGAACAGGTAAAAGTCATAGCATCAAATGGTGGAACCCCACTGGTGGTTTGTGAAAACGAGCAGGCTTTAGGTGTGATTGAACTTCAGGATATTATCAAACCAGGCATCAGTGAGCGTTTCGAACGCCTCCGTAAAATGGGTGTAAAAACAGTTATGGTGACTGGTGATAATCCCCTTACTGCTAAATATATCGCAGAAAAAGCCGGTGTTGATGACTTTATCGCTGAGGCAAAACCCGAGGATAAAATGAACTACATCAAAGAAGAGCAGGCTCTTGGAAAGCTTGTAGCTATGATGGGTGACGGAACAAATGATGCTCCTGCCTTGGCTCAGGCTGATGTCGGTGTAGCCATGAACAGCGGTACACAGGCTGCTAAGGAAGCTGGCAACATGGTCGATCTGGATAATGAACAAACTAAACTGATTGAGATCGTTGAAATAGGAAAACAATTGCTGATAACCCGCGGAACGCTAACGACTTTCACCATTGCG
>CAYJAM010000360.1:0-3385 GCA_964367725.1 uncultured Sphingobacterium sp.
AACTTAGTGGCCACCGAAACTGCGCTGCGTGTCGTTCAACAAAGCCAGACACAACGTCGTCAACAGTTAGAAACGTTACAGCAACAACTTCAAGGCTTTAATAGCCAACAACGTCAACACAGCCGTCAACAATTAGTCGCGCATCAACAGCAATTACAAAACGTAAGCCATGCGTGGCAACAGTTTGCCGAAGCGCAAACGCAAGCCCGTACTTTACAAGACACGCAACAACAACTTATCGAAGATGAAGCTAATTATCAGCAACAACTTGTTAGTATTAAGCAAAGCCTACCGTTGTTAATGGCTCAACTTGGTCAAGCCCAACACGCATTTGAAGCGGCTCAATTGGCCTGTAGTCAAAATGTACAAAGTTTACGTCAACAATTAAATGACGATACACCTTGCCCTGTGTGTGGTGCGCTGGAGCATCCTTATCAACTAGCTCACGCCCCACAATTACAAGCCGTGTTTGATAGCTTAAAAGCCCAAGTACATGATTTACAACAACAGGTTAATCATCAAAATAACCAGCAAACACGTTTAGAAACCTTACTTGATACCGCAAAAAGCCAGCAACAAGCTCATCATATGACCTTGCAAAAATTACAACAGCAGCAACAGCAAGCCCAAAGCATCTTGATGACAATTGCCGCATTATTAACAGTAGCAGAGCTAGAACGAGCAACATGGCTGACTCAGCAACAGCAACAACTCAAACAACAGCTTTTGACCTTAGAAGAAGTAGAAAAACAGCATCAACAATTGTTAGCAAAACGTGAGCAAATAAAACAACAACTTGATGTGTTTGTCGTTATCGAAAAATGCACTCATACGCTGCACGACTACGCCTTAAAAATGCAGCAGCAACAACAGCTTCAACAACAACGACAACAGCTTTTTGCAGGCCAAGCGTCACAAACCGTAGAGCAACAATTAAAACTAGCTGCCGAACTAGCACAAAACTCATTAGAGAAATCGCGTCAACAACATCACGACACCTTGCAACAACAACAGCATACCCAACAAACAGCCACTACCATCCAACAACAGCTCAGTGAATATCAACAGGCTGTAGTGAAAGCACAAAATAACTTAATTTTATGGTTAGAAGCGTTTAATCAAAATCATGCACTATCGTTGACTGAAACAAGCCTAAACGATTTATTAAGCCATGATTTCGCATGGATCAACCAAGAGCGGCAAGTGTTACAACAATATCAAACACACTATGCCCGTGCTCAAGCGAATGTTTCCGCACGTCAACAAGATTGGCAACAGCATCAACTACAAGGTGTGAACATTATTCAACAAACCGATTTACAACAGTCCTATACGGTGGCGGTTGAAGCGATGCAAAATCATCAACAGCAATTGGGACAATATCGCCTGCAATTACAACAAGATGATGCCATTCATCAACGCTTACAACAAACGCAAAACCAAGTACAGCAACAGCAACAACTGACGGAGTTATGGGCACAATTAAATGAGGTGATCGGTTCTTCAGACGGTAAAAAATTTAGAAATGCTGCGCAACAAATCACTTTAGATGTGTTGTTAAGTTATACCAATGCTCACCTAAAAGATTTTGCTAAACGCTATCGACTTGAACGCGTTAAGAACAGTTTGATTTTACAAGTGATTGACCAAGATATGGGCGATGAAGTGCGCTCGGTACACTCTTTATCAGGTGGCGAGTCTTTTTTAGTGTCTTTGGCTTTGGCCTTAGGCTTAGCGTCATTATCATCACAACGAGTAAAGGTAGAAAGTCTATTTATTGATGAAGGTTTTGGTAGCCTAGACGCTGAAACTCTGCGCGTCGCGATGGATGCCTTAGATATTTTACAAAGCCAAGGCCGAAAAGTCGGTGTGATTTCCCATGTCGCTGAAATGACCGAACGCATACCAACACAAATACAAGTGCGTAAAGGTGCGGGCGGCAAAAGTACGGTTCACGTTATTCCGTAATGTTTATCACTCGTTACACCGTTTATGGTGAGCCTGTCGAACCATAGTCACAGAACACTTCGACAAGCTCAGTGAGAACGGAAATAAAAACAAGGCGAACAAATTCGCCTTTACTTGCCAAACCAAGACAGTTTATCTTGCAGTTTCACCACTTCGCCAATAATGGTTAAGGTCGGTGCTTTAATACCGCTCTCTGCCACTTTTTCGGCGATATTATGAATTTCACCTGTAATCACTTGTTGATTCGGCTGCGTACCATGCGAGATTAACGCAACAGGCATTTCAGGGCGCATCCCATGAGCGATTAGTTGCTGGCAAATTTCTGCTAACCCAACCAAACCCATATATAACACTAAGGTTTGACGCTCATGGATTAACTCACTCCACGGCAAATTAGGCGTGCCATCTTTTAAATGCCCTGTGACAAACCGTACTGACTGTGCGTGGTCTCGATGCGTTAAAGGAATACCTGCATAAGCCGAACAACCACTGGCTGCGGTAATACCAGGTACAACTTGGAACGGAATGCCTGCTTCGGCTAACTCTTCAATTTCTTCGCCGCCACGACCAAAAATAAAGGGATCACCACCTTTTAAACGACAAACACGTTTACCTTCTTTCGCAAGACGTACCAATAGTTGATTAATGTCTTCTTGCGGTAAAGCATGATCAGCGCGCGCTTTACCGACATAAACCATATCCGCATCACGGCGACATAAATCTAAAATCGGTTGGGTTACTAAACGATCATAAACGACAACATCCGCTTGTTGCATTAAACGTAAAGCACGAAAAGTTAATAAGTCAGGATCGCCTGGCCCTGCACCGACTAAATAGACTTCGCCTGAAGGTGGTTGGTTGGCAATCAGAGCCTGTTGTAAATGTGCTTCTGCTTCATTTAAACGTCCGTTATAGACTAACTCCGCAAAACGCCCTTGCAATTCTTTTTCCCAAAAAGCACGACGTACTGAGGTATCAGGCAAAGTCGCTTGTATTTGTTTGCGAAACTTACCGACAAACTCAGCTAATTGACCATAGGCCGCAGGAATCATACTTTCTAAGCGTGTGCGTAACATTCGTGCTAACACAGGCGATTGACCACTGCTAGAAATTGCAATGACCACTGGTGAACGGTCTATAATCGACGGAAAGATAAAACGACATAATTCAGGTGAATCGACGACATTTACAGGAATATTACGCTCTTCGCAATCAGTAAAAACCTGCTTGTTAAGCACGTCATCATCAGTGGCGGCAATCACTAAACGTATGCCGTCCAAATACGATGCTTGATACGGTGCGATAATAATTTCACCGCCACTTTTCATCACCACGTCTTGCAATTCAGGCAAAACATCGGGAGCAATGACTGTTACTTTGGCTTTGGCTTTTAACAATAAGCTGACTTTACGTTTGG
>CAYJAM010000361.1:0-3384 GCA_964367725.1 uncultured Sphingobacterium sp.
AAGAGGTTTACGTGTTGATATTCAGGGTGTAAACGGGTAGATTCGTTTAAATACAGATGAGCTTGCAGAAAGCCTTAGGTTATGCCTCATTGTTAAAAGACAGACAAACAAAAATTTCAATCTTTGCAGCGTGGAAAAGTATTTCAAAGTAATGATAGATGGCTATACAGGCTATGCGAATTACTTTTTCAATGAAATTCTAAATCCGGGCTGGCATAACTATTTTTACTGGCTGATCGCTGCCTCGCTGCTTATCTATTTGGCTGAAATAGCCTTTCCATGGCGCAAAAACCAAGCCCTCATACGTGATCATTTCTGGCTTGATATCTTTTACCTTTTTTGGAATTACTTTCTCTTTTCACTACTGGTTTACAATGCCCTGTCGATGGTCGCCGTGCAGGCTTTTAACGATTTTCTGGGCTTATTTGGCATAAATAATCTTGTTGCCATTCAGGTAGGAAACCTGCCGGGATGGGTGCAATTGCTCATTATCTTTGTTTTACGCGATTTTATGCAGTGGGGTATTCACCGCATGTATCACCATGTTGACTGGATGTGGGAGTTTCATAAAGTGCATCATAGCACCAAGGAAATGGGCTTTGCTGCTTTACTTCGTTACCATTGGATGGAAAACATTATCTATCGCACACTTGAATATATTCCTTTGGCGATGATAGGATTTGGTATCAGCGACTTCTTCATCGTCCATATTTTTACGTTGGTGGCAGGTCAGCTGGGGCATGCTAACCTGAATATCCCGCTGGGAAAATTGAAATATCTGTTTAACGGTCCGCAGATGCACCTTTGGCACCATGCCAAACACCTTCCCCCAAGCCATCCTCATGGTTTTAATTATGGAATTACCCTGAGCGTTTGGGATTTTATTTTCCGCACCAATTACTGGCCTTCAAATGATGAAAACCTGGCGGTGGGATTGCCCGATGAGGAAGGGTTTCCTGAGGATTTTATAGGCCAAAATCTGGAGCCTTTCCGGCGGATTTTTGATAAAAATAATCCCAATTCCACTTCATCATAAACTCCAACAGTACTTATGAGATGTCTGCTGTTCGGCATCTTCCCCAGGTCATGTCCAATACCCTGATTATTTTGATTTCTAATTCAAAAGGTCATAAATTCAGTCATTTTATACATTCATGTATGTTTTATTGGGTCTTCATAATTCCAGAGAGCTTCAAGCATGATTTCCAATTTGATAATTCATGACTAAAGGCTTAGATTCGATTAAAAACGAGAGGTTCCTCATCATTCACATGAAATGAAAATGACCTGAACCAAGCAATTAAACAATTATGTCAATAACAAAAGAAGAGGAATTAATCGGGATGCAAAAGGCAAGTGAGGCTGTAGCTTTCACCCTGAAGGAAATGAGAAACTATGCCAAAGCCGGAATAAGCACAAAGCAATTGGACAACTATGGGGCAGCAATATTATCAGATTTTGGAGCAAAATCAGCTCCATTTTTAACTTATCAATTTCCTGGGTGCACCTGCATCAGTGTGAATAATGAGTTTTGTCATGGCATTCCATCCGACAAAAGAATACTCAAAGAGGGCGATTTGGTGAATATCGATGTTTCGGCAGAACTCAATGGTTTTTGGTCCGACAACGGAGGCTCATTTGTCATTGGCGAAGATGTCAATCAACACCAAAAGCTGATAGACACCTCCAAGCAGATTTTACATAAAGCAATATTCAATATAAAAGGCGGTGTTCGGATTGCAGACATCGGGCATCTGATGGAAAACGAAGCCAAAAAATATGGGTATAAAGTGATAAAAAACCTTACAGGACACGGAATAGGAAGAAGCCTTCACGAAGAACCAAGCGAAATAGCGAATTACAGAGACCGTTTTAATCAGACAAGATTTAAAAAGAATTCTGTTGTTGCCATTGAAACATTTATTTCTACAAGCTCAACATTTGCTGAAACCCTCAATGACGGTTGGACAATGGTTGGAAATAAAGGAGGCTTTATGGCTCAGCATGAACATACTATTGTTGTTACAGACGGAAAACCATTGATTCTGACTGAGATGAATGGTATTTGGAATTAATAAAACTAACCTATTGATACCTGGTGTCACCTAAATAGAAACTTTAAACTACAAAGAATGATATTTTTCAAATTGAGGTTCCCAAGCTTATTATTCTCTATTGTTTTGATAAGTAACCTCAATGCTTTACAGGCACAGATTCTTGTACACGAAGAACCCCGGCATCGGCCAGTTTTGCAAAATAGAGAAATACGGATCCTGAATGTTCTGGTACCTCCGGGCGACACCTCTTTATACCACATGCATACCACGCCATCCTTTTTTATCCGGCTTACAAACACAATAACCGGTTCTCAGGTACAGGGCGAAGCAAAAAAGACCGGCAAATCTCAGTCCGGGGAAATCCGATTTGAAAATTTGGCACCCCCAAATAATCGTGTTCATCGGGTTTGGAATGCCGACAAAGATACTTTTCATGTCATAGATGTCGAATTACTGATGAAAAAGGCAGACTTTGACCAAAAGCCAATGGTATTGCCTCATCTTAAGCTGGAAATTGATACGAGTTGGGTAAGGGCATACCGATTAAATCTTTTGAAAGGAATTGAGTTTAAATCAAAAAATAAAAAGCAAAGTCTGGTTTTGGTTTCCCTGAATACGACCAAGGTTGAAATTAGTAAAAATGGGAACAAGGAACTTCAAACCCTCAAGCCGGGTAGCTTTTTTGTGCTTAAAAGGAGGCAATCTTTTTCTGTCAATAACACAAGTGAAGACACCAGTCAGTTTGTATTATTGGAATTGCCCTAAGAATCCCAATGGTCTAAAATATTTTTTAATAACCTAAACTTAATCCTCTTATTGTCAGATAATTGTTAGTTTTAATTCCTCAGCCAATCTTTTGATATTTATTCAGTTTTTATATTTTAAATTTAACTCATGAAAACACTACTCTTAGTACTCGCAATGTTCATTACAGCACCTCCTTCAATCTATACCTTTAAGGTTCAGAATATTGATGGAAAGACACTTGACCTGAAAAAATATAAAGGCAAGAAAGTCTTAATAGTTAATACAGCATCAAAATGTGGTTATACCAAGCAATATGCTGATCTTCAGAAGCTTGCAGATACCTACAAGGATAAACTGGTCGTAATTGGTTTTCCTGCAAACAATTTCGGTGGCCAGGAGCCTGGTGAAAACTTAAATATCAAGGAGTTTTGCCAGAAGAATTTTGGTGTAACTTTCCCTTTGGCTGAGAAAAGCAGTGTAAAAGGTGATGATATCAGTCCGCTGTTTAAGCACCTGACAACCGCTGCAAACCCTGATTTTACAGGCGATATCAAATGGAACTTTGAAAAATTCCTGATTG
>CAYJAM010000362.1:0-3380 GCA_964367725.1 uncultured Sphingobacterium sp.
CCATGACCCACATCGAAAATAATTCCTCTTTTTCTTGCCTCAAGAACATGCGGATACAATTTTTTTGTATCAAGGTCTACAATAGTCTCTTTTGTTTTAATCAGTTGTCCGTAAGTATGGGTAAAAATATCACCAGGACGCATTTTTCTAAGGAAAAGCTCTTCGAGGGATAATCTAGGTACTGCCCCTCCGAAATCAACAATGATTGGCAGATTTGCGATTTTGCCTGCTTCAACAGTTCTATCAACTGCAACCCAGTCAGATTTATGATAATGTGCTACCTTAAAACCTACAATATGCTCACTGTAATGTTTTGCGACATCTGCAGCAAGGATGGGATCAAAAAAGCTATTATTCTGCTGCTCCAGAGAATTTTCATCACCATACATTCCCTTTCTTGAAATATTCAAAAATGCCAATACACGCGTTTGAGATTTATCGATTACATTTTTCTTGAATAATTCAAATGTTTCTGCACCGGAATCCCCACAATCAACAATTGTTGTTACACCTACACGGAAGGTAAATCCATCAGCGGGGAGTGAAGAAAACCCATTTTCCAACTGACCATCAGGATCGGTACCTGCAAAAACGTGTCCGTGAATATCAATCAATCCGGGAGTAACGTATTTTCCACTGATATCTATCACCTGTTTTGCCAGTTTTGGATCTATATTGACTGCAATTGCAGCAATTTTACCATCCTGAATAGCAACATCCATTACTTTATTAATGTTGTTTTTTGCATCGATGAGATGTCCGCCTTTCAGCAAGGTTTGATAAGTCTGTGCCTGAACTGAAAAATTAGCAAGTAAAAACAGCGCTGCTAATAAGAAATAACGTTTTTGCATTTTTATTGTTTTATAATTATTGATTTATACTGAAGCTTTCAATAGCTCTTCTCTTAAACGACTGGCAACAATTTTCTCTTCTCCTGCTTCAAGAACATGCATTCCACAACGAAGTGTGTTTGGAGCTTCCCATGAAATTACTTCAACTGATGGATTTCCTTTGCGAAGACGTTCTCCCATTTCAACATTTGTTAGCTTGATCTTATTTGGATCCCAGGTAACTTTAAGAGTAGGCATTTTATTATCTTCTGTAGCCGGAATATGGGTTCCGGTAGTGACACCTGGAATAGACTTGATTGCACTTGCTATCAAGGCAATTTTCCTTTCCCACATTTCCCATTCCTTTTTATGGTCCAGATTGACAAAACGTTCCAGGGCAGCATACATTCCAAGTACTTCTTCTTTATTTACCTTTTGTCCGCGACCGATACCACCCCTTGGGTTATTACTCAGACGAGCGGCATCGACATACTTCTTTTTACCCATTAAAATTCCAGAACTCTGAGGACCCCGCATCGCCTTGCCACCTGAAATTACAACCAGATCAAATCCCATATCATTGAATTTCCAAAGGTTTTCAACCGGAGGAACATCTGCAGCAATATCGATCATGGTTGGAAGATTATACTTTTTACCCAATTCAAGCCATTCCTGGTGTTTGATCTGTCCTACATGCACTTCCCTGTTCAGGAACCACAACATGGCCGTATTTTCATTGATTGCAGCTTCCACTTCTGCTCTGGTCTCAACTTTGATCAGTTTTACCCCAGCCTGGGTCAGTGCATGATCGTAACCCATCGAGTGACTCTTTTGAAGAATTACTTCAGATTTCATTCCGGTTCCTGCAAGATTTGGAACCTGGCTTACCCTTTTTGAATCCATTCCTGTCAGCACACCTGCCATACCCAGCATCAATGCCGACCAGCAACCTGCCGATACTAATGCCGCTTCGGCATGACATATTTGTGCAATTCGTTCGCCCACCTTTTCCTGTACATCATCAACAAGTGCAAATTTCTTTGAAGCTGCATTGATTGCATCCATTACCTCCGGTGGCATCAAAGAACCAGACATGACCGTGTAATTTCCTGCGGCATTTATAAAAGTCCGGATACCCAGCTCTTTAAACAGATCGCGACCAGCAGCTGGTGCCGAGAGCATATTGTTCAGGGGTGCAGCTGTCGCTGTGATCCCACCTGCCAGCGGAAGCAGGGTGAGGGATTTTAAAATTTCTCTGCGTTTCATTATTGTTATTGTTTTCTGTTAATTATATACTATTCCTGGTTAGAGGAAGGATTATGAATTTCAATATTATTAAAGCTTAAGGCTCTGTATGAGGCAAACAAAAATTAGAAAACCTCATTTTGGGGTTAATTTCTAAACCCTTGCTTTGAAAAGCTCCTCTCGTATTCTTGATGCTACAATTTTTACTTCATCCTTTTTCAGCATATGGGATGTTACATTAATACTTCCACCTGGACCACCCATTACCTCTATAGAAGGATTTCCATTCCTCAGATTAGCCGCCAGATTTTCCATTTTGATCATTGATTTATCCCATGAAATATTCAGTGTAGGAATACGATTAATCAATGGCAAAGGAATCAATTCAGCTTTTACTCCGGGAACGGAGGAAGCTTCATTAGCAATAACAGCTATTCTGTCTTCGAGCATTTTCCATTCCTTGTCCTGATCTGTATTGATAAAATGCTCCAAAGCGACATATAAACCAAATATTTCTTCTTTATTTACCTTCATTCCGCGGCCAATGTTTGATCCCCGGGGAGGGGCACTCATTCTGGCTGCGGCAATTAACTCCTTCTTTCCGCTCAGGATTCCGGTACTTTGTGGCCCTCTCATAAATTTACCACCTGAAACACAAACCAGATCAAAGCCCATATCATGAAACTTCCATAAATTTTCTTTTGGCGGAAGATCAGCGGCCATATCGATCATGGTTGGTATCCTATGTTTTCGGGCAAGCTCAAGCCATTCTTTATGCTGTATTTTACCCAGAGAAGACTGATAATTTATAAAATACATCATGGCTGTCTTTTCGCTGATTGCCTTCTCTAACTCTTCGACTGTTTCCACAGTGATTAATTTCACACCACAATTGGTCAGGGCATGGGCATAACCGTCATTATGAGCCTTCTGCAGGATGACTTCAGTTTTCATGCCTGAACCCTCAAGTCTGGGGATTTGGGAAACCTTCTTTTGATCGGTTCCGCTAAGTACTCCTGCCATCCCAAGCATCAGGGCAGAAAATGCACCGGCGGTGACCATGGCCGACTCAGCACGCAACAAATTTGCAATCTTTTCACCTACCTTATCCTGTACCTCTTCAAGCCTGCAAAAGGATTTAGCAGTTTCACGTATTGCATCAGCTGCATCAGGCTGCATCAGGGACCCACTAAGACTAGTAAAATACCCTGAAGCATTTATGAAAGTTCTTAAGCCAAACTCCTTAAACAAATCACGTTTTACTGCAGAAGACGCCTGAACAGGCTGTACCAGTGAACCGGAATT
>CAYJAM010000363.1:0-3376 GCA_964367725.1 uncultured Sphingobacterium sp.
GAAGTCCACGGTAGCAACCAATATCCATCAAACGCTTGATGTTCAACTGAACCTCTGAACGTAATGCACCTTCCACTTTGATCTCATCATTAATGAAACCACGTATTAAAGCTAACTGATCATCGGTCCAATCCTGTACTTTGATGTTTACATCAATTCCTGCATCTTTAAGGATCCTTTGTGCGGTTGCCCTTCCGATACCGAAAATGTAAGTAAGTCCGATCTCTCCTCTTTTGTTTCTTGGTAAATCAATACCTGCTATCCTTGCCATATTTTATTAAAAGTTCTAAGTTGTAGGTTATAAGTTATAAGTCGCTATTTCTAAATGCTAACAACTAACAACCAGCAACTAAATTTAATTTTATCCCTGACGTTGTTTGTACTTAGGGTTCTTTTTGTTAATCACATAAAGTACTCCCTTACGACGGATCACCTTACAATCAGCGCTGCGTTTTTTGATGGATGCTCTAACTTTCATCTTTTCTCTATTTGTATCTGTATGTTATTCTTCCTTTACTTAAATCATATGGTGACATTTCCAGCTTCACTTTATCCCCTGGTAAGATCTTGATGTAGTGCATCCTCATCTTTCCTGAAATATGCGCAATAATCTCATGTCCGTTTTCCAACTCGACCCGAAACATTGCATTTGACAATGCTTCCCTGATTATTCCGTCCTGTTCAATTGAAGCCTGTTTGGCCATATATTAATTTAAGTTTTTCCTGTCTTTACTAATTCCTGTCTGGCTTTCTTCTGTTATTTTATTGTAATCCGTTAAATCAATTGATTTACAATAACATATTCTGCTTCTAAGCCAATCGGAACAGGGATGCAAAATTAAATAAAAATTTTTAATTTTTAATCTTTTTGTTTCAAAACTTCCTCTATGTACTGAAATGTTGAAAGAACGTCTGCTTTACCCTTTTTTACAGCCACCGAATGCTCATAATGGGCTGATGGCTTCTTATCAATCGTGCTCACCGTCCATCCATCATCCCAGAATTTCACTCCGGCCTTCCCGCCATTGATCATCGGCTCTATCGCAATCACCATTCCTTCTTCCAGCTTTATACCAGAACCGCGTCTTCCATAATTAGGAACTTCAGGCTTTTCATGTAGTTTAAATCCAACTCCATGCCCTACCAGTTCTTTCACTACTCCAAAACCATTCTTCTCAGCATGTTCCTGAACAGCATAGCCCACATCTCCAATCCTCATCCCAACTACTGCTTTATCAATAGCGAGGTACAAACATTCCTTGGTAACCTTCAGTAATCGTAATGTCTCCGGATCAACATTTCCAATCGGAAACGTATAAGCCGAATCGCCAACAAAGTCATTCAGTACCACTCCACAGTCAACAGAGACAATATCCCCGTCTTTAATCACATATTCTCCGGGAAATCCGTGAACAACCTGATCATTTAAGGATATACAAAGTGAGTATGGGAATCCGTTATAGTTCAAAAAAGCAGGAACTCCACCATGATCGCGGATAAATTCCTCTGCTAATTTATTAAGCTGTATTGTCTTTACTCCTTCCCCGATAATCTTTGCTACTTCAGCAAGGGTTTTTGAAACAAGAAGATCACTTTCTCTGATCTTCTCAATCTCTTCGAGATTTTTGTAATGAATTTTAGACATGCATTTTACATTACCGGACCACCTGCCTGAACAGGAGTGCGACCTTTAATTCTGCCGGTCTTCATCAATCCATCGTAATGACGCATTAATAAATGACTTTCAATCTGCTGTAATGTATCCAAAACAACACCCACAAGAATTAACAGGGAAGTACCACCAAAGAAGTTGGCAAACTGACTGTTAACACCAAGGATAATTGCTATTGAAGGCATAATTGCAATGATAGCAAGAAACACGGATCCAGGTAAGGTGATCTTTGAGATCACAGCATCAATATATTCACCAGTACTCTTTCCTGGTTTAACACCCGGTACAAAACCTCCGTTCTTCTTCATATCATCTGACATCTGTACCGGATTAACGGTGATGGCAGTATAGAAAAAGGTAAAGGCAATGATCATAAAGGCAAAGGTCAGGTTATACGTCAGAGAAGTATAATCACTGAAAGATGCCAGAAATGAAGACTGTGCTGAAGGGAAGAAAGAGCCAATGGTCGTTGGTATGAACATGATCGCCTGAGCGAAAATGATTGGCATTACACCTGCAGCATTAACCTTCAATGGAATATACTGACGAACACCGCCATATTGCTTGGCTCCTACAATCTTCTTAGCATATTGAACAGGAATCTTTCTCACTCCCTGAACAATCAGAATAGTAAACATCACGACCAGGAACAATGCAACGATCTCCACAATAAAGGAAATCAATCCACCCTGAGCACCCATACGGGAATTGAACTCAGAAAGAACACCAAATGGTAATTGTGCAATGATACCTACCATGATGATCAGGGAAATACCGTTTCCGATACCCTTATCAGTGATCTTCTCACCTAACCACATCACGAACATCGTTCCTGCGGTAAGTACACACATAGAAGAGATGGTGAATAAAGGCTCTGATAATAAACGGGCATCAGGACTGATCTGTGAACGAACATATCCAATTGCCTGTAATGCAGTGATGATAATAGTCAGGTAACGCGTAAACTGATTGATCTTTTTACGGCCGCTCTCACCCTCTTTCTGTAATTTCTGAAAATAAGGTACAGCAATACCTAATAACTGAACCACGATGGATGCAGAAATATATGGCATTACCCCTAATGCGAAAATGGATGCTCTGGAGAATGAACCTCCTGCAAACATGTTAAGCAATCCAAGTAATCCTTCTTTGGCCTGCTGGTCATCAAGAGATGCCGAATCAACCCCAGGGATTACGATAAATGAACCTATTCTATAAATTAAAAGACATAAGAGCGTGAAAAGGATCCGCGCTCTAAGGTCTTCAATTTTCCAGATGTTGGATAGCGTTGTAAAAAGCTTCTTCATGTATAATTATAATTTAACTATTGCACCACCAGCAGCTTCGATAGCCTTTTGAGCTGATGCTGAGAACGCATGAGCGGTAACATCCAGTTTGGACTTAACTTCACCTCTGCCTAAAATTTTAATAAGGTCATTCTTTGAAGCTAAACCATGCTCTCTGAATGTATCAAAATTAATTGCAGTTAAACTATATTTATCAGCAAGAGCCTGTAAAGCATCCAAATTGATACTTACATACTCAGTACGATTGATTGGATTAAATCCAACTTTAGGTAAACGGCGTTGCAATGGCATCTGACCACCTTCAAAACCTACCTTGCTTTTGTATCCTGAACGTGATCCGGCACCTTTATGACCACGGGTGGAAGTACCACCGCGACCAGAACCAGTTCCACGACCG
>CAYJAM010000364.1:0-3375 GCA_964367725.1 uncultured Sphingobacterium sp.
TTATCGTATTCAATACCTTTTTCATAGTAATTGGTATCCACAAGGTCATCTGAATCGCTTCTGATCATTAATACTGCCAGCGTGATGATAAAGGACATAAATAATGCCATTCCTATTACAAGTTTTGTTCCCCAGTTCATCCTTATTCGCTTGGTGGTGCTATGAAATTTGTTTTAATCCTATCAATCAGTTTACCTTCAGACCAAATTTCTATCCCTATCTCTGATTTATATTTACTGACACTTTTTTGCGGTCTTAATACAAAAAAGGTGACTTTTACACTGCTTCCCATTTTGATCTGATCCTCTTTTCTGATATACTGAATTTTAGTGTCCGGATCGATTGGCCTCATTTCAAATTTAACCATTTTTGTGGTCTTGTTAACCAGCTCGGCATTATATAAATTACTTACTGTCCCATTATCCCTTAATTGATAAAGTGTTCCTCCGGCACGCAGCACAGTTGTTTCGATATCACTTCTGCTAATGAGCATAAAACTCAGAACAGAAAATAAAATAAGTAATACTACAGAATAAGCATACACTTTCCGGCTAAGCTTAAACGGAGATTTGGTTTTAATCTGATCCTCTGACATAAAACCTATCAGCCGTTTTGGACGATTTATCTTTTCCATAACCATGTCGCATGCATCAATACAGGCTGTACAATTGATACATTCAAGCTGGGTACCATTACGGATATCTATTCCTGTTGGACAAACATGTACACAAACCTTACAATCTATGCAATCACCTAAATGCTCCTGTTCGGTGTTTTTAAGTATTTTACCTCTTGGCTCACCTCTCTCATAATCATAAGCTACAATTATACTCTGATTGTCGAGTAAAACTCCCTGCAAGCGGCCGTAAGGACAGATCACAGTACAAACCAACTCCCTTAAATATGAAAAGACAATATAAAAGACCATCGTAAAAATCAGAATGGAGATAAATCCGCTGATATGCTGCCCTAATGGTTCTGACATAATCTTTATCAGTTCATCAGAGCCAATAATATAGGCCAGAAAAATATTCGAGATTAGAAAAGAAATGAAAATAAAGATAGAGTGCTTGGCAGTTTTTTTAGCAATTTTTTCAAAACTCAGAGGTGCCTGATTCAATTTTTGCTGATGTATCCAGTCCCCTTCAATCCAGTTTTCAATTTTCCGGAATACCATTTCCATAAAGATCGTTTGAGGACATGCCCAACCACACCAGACCCGGCCAAAGATGGCGGTAAACATGACTATGAAAACCATAAAAGTTAACAGAGCCAGAACGAACAGATAAAAATCCTGAGGCCAGAAAATGATTCCGAAAAAGACGAATTTTCGTTCAATTACATTTAACAGTATCATCTGCTCTCCATTGATCTTTATAAACGGAGAGCTGAACAGAAGTGCCAGAAGCGCATAACTTACAATGTCGCGATATTTATATAGTTCACCCTTGATGATTTGGGTATACATCCATTTTCTCTTATTCCCTGTATCGGTAATTGTTGGAATATGATCTCTGAAATTTTGTGGTTCAGCCATTTTAATTAATTAGTATAAATCTGAAACAGACAAAAACTTATGCAGACTGGGTTTTTGACCACGTTTTTGTCTTTTTGATTACAGTGTAAAAATTCAATTATTATACTTATAAGAGTATGACTTAGATCATTATAATAGATAACTGCCATCATTAATAGAGCGCAGCAAAGCATGCATTTTCGTATTAGAGATTCCTGTTTTATAAATTTATGTAGATTCACTAAGAGAAGCCTGAATATTGAACAAAATAATTTAAGATTATGAAGGATTATATTCTGAGACTTAAAGCGATAACAATTGCTGATGCTGAGGCGGTCGGGTCAAAGAATGCTTTTTTGGGTGAAATATTTACTCAGAAAGCACTTGGAAATATAAGGGTGCCTGATGGTTTCGTTATTACTGCTGCAGCTTATCGCCATTTTATAGCATATAATAAACTCGACGGAGTTCATGATCAGTTAATTTCAGGGATAGACAAATCGGATCCTGTAAGTATTACAGAGATTGGAAAACAGGCTAGGGATTTGATTCTGGGTGCCAGGTTCCCCGGCGATCTGTATGATAGAATATCGCTGGCATATCAAGAGCTACTGAAAGATTCTGATAGCGGGCTGGCAGTAAGAAGCAGCCCTGTTGAGGATAATTCATTATCGATCAGGACAAAAGATAAATATGACACTTTTCTAAATGTAAAGGGAGAAAAAGAGTTGT
This sequence comes from uncultured Sphingobacterium sp., assembly GCA_964367725.1. Taxonomy (GTDB): domain Bacteria; phylum Bacteroidota; class Bacteroidia; order Sphingobacteriales; family Sphingobacteriaceae; genus Daejeonella. The sequence goes on from CAYJAM010000364.1 coordinate 2,249, forward strand.
TCAGTTCAGTGAAAAAATGTTTTGCTTCACTGTATTCTGATCAGGCTCTGATAGACGACCCTGATCGCAAGGATAGAGTAATATCTGTTGGGGTGCAAAAAATGATCCGTGCAGATCAGGCTTGTTCGGGTTATGCCTTTACTTCAGATCCTCAGAGTGGTTTTGTGGATGTTATACATGTTTCTGGAATTTGGGGAATCGGATTTAAAAATTCTGAGCAGATACTCATTGAGGATGAGTTTATTGTTTACAAGCCAAACCTTAGCATGGGTGTTAATTCTATCATTCAGAAGAAGCTTGGAACAAAGAGCCATATGATGGTTTATAATGATAGTGGAGATACCACTAGTCTGATCGAAAAGGAAACAAGCTCCGAACTTAGGAGTACTTTTATACTCAATGATGAGGAAATTCTTACTATTGCAAATTGGGGTATAATTCTTGAGAACTATTATGATAGTCCGATGAGTATGGAATGGGCAAAGGATAGTTCCAGTCAGGATTTGTTTTTGCTTCAGGCAAAACCTGAAAATTTTAAAAAATTAAAGATATATTAAGTTTAGCATGACAAAATCCGAAATTAAATTCCTTGGCGGCCCGCAATCACGTAGAAAAGAATTGTTGTTCACATTTGATATTTTCTTTCAGTTTATCAAAGGGTTCAGGGCGCTGCATTTTATAGGCCCCTGTATAACAGTCTTCGGATCTGCAAGGTTTAAAGAAGATCATGAATTTTATAAACTGACCAGGAAAGCTTCAGCAGAGTTTGCCAAACTGGGATTTACGATTATGACAGGAGGAGGTCCGGGAATAATGGAAGCTGCAAACCGTGGAGCTAAAGATGTAGGCGGACGTTCGGTCGGTTGCAATATTCAGCTTCCGATGGAACAGGGTGTTAATCCTTATTGTGATAAATGGGTTGAGATTAAGCATTTCTTTGTTCGTAAAGTGATGCTTATAAAATATTCCTTTGCCTTTGTGGTGATGCCGGGTGGCTTTGGCACACTCGACGAGTATTTTGAGGCTATTACCCTCATTCAAACAAAGAAGATCAGGAATTTTCCAGTAATTATCTTTTGTAAGGAATTCCATCAGAAATTAATTGAGCACAATCAGATGATGAAGGA
>CAYJAM010000365.1:0-3355 GCA_964367725.1 uncultured Sphingobacterium sp.
AAAATCTGGGTAATGGGTACTCAATTGCTTTAGGGAATGTGCAAGCCGTAATTCGTAATTGATCATTCGTAATTCGTAAAACCAAAAAAGGCCTGCATAAAATATGCAAGCCTTGTTCATATGAAATAGCGTAATACTACTCTTCTTTCTTCTCTTCAGTATCTGCAGCAGGAGTTTCTTCAGTTGCATCAGCTTCTGGTGCTTCTTCAGCAGTTTCAACTTCAGCTACAGGAGCTTCAACAACCTCAGCGGTTTCAACTTCAGCAACCGGAGCCTCAACAGTTTCTACTTCTTCAGCAGCAACTACAGGAGCAGCTTTAGCAGCAGGAGCATCAGCAGATTTCTTTGCTTTTGAACCACGACGTCGGGTTGTTTTCTTTTCAGCAGCAGCTGCATCACCACCTGTATAAACCTCGTTGTAATCAACCAGTTCAATTAAAGCCATAGATGCATTATCACCTAAACGATTTCCCATTTTAAGAATACGGGTATAACCTCCGGGACGGTTTGCAACTTTAGCAGCGATATCGCGGAAAAGAATTGAAACTACCTCCTTATTCTGTAAGTAACTGAATACTGTACGACGTGAGTGAGTAGTATCATCTTTAGATTTAGTGATGATTGGTTCAACATACACACGTAAAGCTTTTGCTTTAGCAAGTGTAGTTGTGATGCGCTTGTGTAGGATAAGCGAAGAAGCCATATTAGCCAGCATCGCTCTGCGGTGACTGTCTGTACGACTTAAATGGTTTACTTTTTTACCGTGTCTCATTTTTTGTTGGGTTTTGCACGTGCATACCGTCAATCAACCTTTCGGGATCGGGAATTATGCATTTCGCTTATAATTATTCTTCGTCTAATTTAAATTTGGAAAGGTTCATACCAAAGGATAATCCTTTAGATTTAACCAGGTCCTGTATTTCTGTCAATGATTTTTTACCAAAGTTCCTGAACTTAAGCATGTCTGCAACATCATAAGAAACAAGATCAGCCAGTGAACGGATGTCTGCAGCTTTCAGGCAGTTTAATGCACGAACAGAAAGATCAAGATCAACCAATTCCATTTTAAGGATCTTACGCATGTGCAGGATCTCCTCATCAACTTCTTTAGTTTCTTCTTTAGCCTGAGATTCAAGCATGATATTCTCATCAGAGAACAACATGAAGTGATGAATCAAGATCTTAGCAGCCTCTTTCAATGCTTCTTCAGGATGGATAGAACCATCAGTAGCGATATCAAGAACTAATTTCTCATAATCTGTCTTCTGCTCAACACGGAAGTTCTCGATAGAATACTTCACATTTTTGATCGGGGTATAGATTGAGTCGATTGCAATAACACCTAAAACAGCATCTGCATTCTTATTTTCTTCTGCGGCAACATAACCTCTGCCCTTGTTAACTGTCAGTTCGATCTCCAGAGTAACTGAAGTCTCCATATTACAGATAACCAGATCAGAATTAAGAACCTCAAAATTATTAGAGAATTTACTGATATCACCAGCTTTAAACTGATCGCTACCATTAATGATTACGAAAATCTTCTCATTATCACCAGATTCGCCGGTCTTTTTGAAACGTACCTGCTTTAAGTTCAGAATAATTTCAGTTACATCTTCTACAACACCTTTAATTGTTGAGAATTCGTGGGATACTCCCGAAAAACGAACTGAAGTTATTGCAAAACCTTCCAGGGAAGATAAAAGTATTCTGCGTAATGCATTACCAATGGTAACACCGAAACCAGGCTCTAAAGGTCTGAACTCGAATGTTCCTTCGAAATCCGTAGATTTCTGCATGATAACTTTATCAGGTTTCTGAAATGCTAAAATTGCCATTTATCAAATTTGTTTATTGTTTATGGATATGAGATTTGAGATATGAGATTTAAGATATGAGAACATATATGTCTCACATCTCAAATCTCAAATCCCATATCTTATTTAGAGTACAATTCGACGATCAGGTTTTCCTTGATATTCTCAGGAATCTCATCACGTGTTGGATAGTTAAGGAATTTCCCGGTTAAGGTACTTGCATCCCAATCTAACCAGCTGAATTTATTTATTGTTCTTGCAGCCACTGCATGCGAAATCGCTTCCAGTGATTTAGAACGTTCACGTACAGCGATTACATCACCTGCGCGTAAAGAGTAAGATGCGATATTTACAACCTCACCATTTACAGTGATATGCTTGTGACCTACCAGCTGACGGGCAGCAGAGCGGGTTGGAGCAATCCCTAAACGGTAAACAGTATTATCAAGACGGGCTTCCAGGAATTTTAACAGGTTATCACCTGTAATTCCTTCTTTAGCAGATGCTTTGTGGAAAAGGTTCTCAAAATAGCGTTCCAATACACCATAAGTGTACTTAACTTTTTGCTTCTCCATTAACTGAACTGCATATTCAGATTGCTTACCTCTTTTTCTGGAGGTACCATGCATTCCCGGAGGATAGTTTTTTCTTTCTAATGCCTTATCAGGACCGAAAATTGGTTCTCTGAATCTACGGGCAATCTTGGACTTGGGTCCGGTGTATCTAGCCATGTTTGTGGGTTTTTAAAGTATCTTTCAGCCCATGGCTGAAGAATCTTAGCTTTAAAAAAATTTATTAATTAGTATTTGTTAAACTCTTCTTCTTTTTGGAGGACGGCATCCGTTATGCGGAAGCGGAGTAATATCCTGGATAGTTGTTACTTCAATACCTGCAGTTTGCAAAGTACGAATAGCAGACTCACGGCCTGAACCTGGTCCTTTAACATATACCTGAACCTTACGAAGACCAAGATCATGTGCCACTTTAGCACAGTCACTTGCAGCCTGTCCGGCAGCATACGGAGTATTTTTCTTAGAACCTTTGAAGCCCATTTTACCAGCTGAAGACCAGCTAATGGTTTGGCCCTGAAGGTTAGTCAGAGTAATGATGATGTTGTTGAATGTAGCATTCACGTGAGCTTCACCAATTGGCTCTACAATTACAATACGTTTTTTGGTAACTTTTTTAGTTTTTGCCATTTTTTGAGATTTGAGATGTGAGACTTGAGATGTGAGATACATTCTCTTTACTCATATCTATTTCTTGTTTTAATCATGAAGTATGATCCATTGGGATCCGAAACTTCATATCCGCTCAATTTGTTAATTACTCGAGATCAGGATTCGAAATACTCTCATATCTCAAATCACACATCTCATATCTTACTTAGTTGCCTTTTTCTTGTTTGCAACTGTTTTACGTTTTCCTTTACGGGTACGTGAATTGTTTTTGGTACGCTGACCACGAACAGGAAGTCCCTTACGGTGACGAAGTCCACGGTAACAACCGATATCCATCAAACGCTTGATGTTCAACTG
>CAYJAM010000366.1:0-3342 GCA_964367725.1 uncultured Sphingobacterium sp.
CCTGAAGGTTCTGATTCAGGATGGCCATACTACTACTATGATTTTATGCAGGGTAAAAAATTATTGAACCCTGAATATGGTGGTGATGGTAAAAAAGAAGGTGATGCTGCTAAATATAATATGCCAATCATTGGTTTTCCTGGTCATTTCGCACCAAACGATTTGCTTTTCTATACCGGCAATCAATTCCCTGAGCGTTATAAGAATGGTGCATTCATTGCATTTCATGGTTCAACCATCCGTGCTCCATATCCGCAAGGAGGTTACTGTGTAGCTTTCGTTCCATTTATTAATGGTAAGTTTTCGAGTGAATGGGAATTATTTGCTGACGGATTTGGCGGTGTAGATACAATCGTTTACACTTCTGATGCTAAGTACCGCCCGATGGGCCTTGCGCAAGGCCCTGATGGATCTCTTTACATGAATGATAGTGAGAAGGGAAAGATCTGGAGAGTGATGTTCAAAGGTGATAAGAAAAAATTCGGTACCAGCCAGCTTGCTGGAATGGCAGCCCGTAAATTAACTTCACCAAATGTTAAAACACCTGATTTCGAAAAAGATAACCTGATGAAAGGTCAGTTGGCCGCAGGAGCTAAATTATATAATACCTATTGTGCATCATGTCATCAGCAGAATGGTAAAGGAGACGGGACACGTTTCCCTCCAATTGCTGAATCTGAATGGGTAAATGGCGACAGAAGAAGGTTAATTGAATTAGTACTTAACGGTCTTTCAGGTCCAATCACAGTTAAAGGTGTAGGATATAATGAAGCTATGCCTCCTCATGGTTATCTGAAGGATACAGAAATCGCACAGATATTAACTTATGTCAGGTCCAGCTTTGGAAATAATTCAAGTGCAATCACTGCAAATGAGGTGTCCAGATACCGCGCCGGACGTCGATAGATAAATAAAAAACATGAAATTTATCACCTATCTTTTATTTATATCTCTGTCTTTCTTACTGAAAGGCGGAGATATTTTTTCTCCTGAGAAGCCAGAATCATCTTTACTTTCTGGTTCTCAAACCAAGCCATCTGAAGATAAAAAGTATAAGGTTTCTAAATTGAAGGGTGCTTTGCCCATTAATGCCGACTGGAATAAGGCGCAATGGAAGAACATTGAAACGATCAAAATTGAAACTTATATGGGTACAATTCCACCGTTTAAACCAACGGTTGAAGCCAAAATGATGTACGATAATGATAATGTTTATGTAATCTTTCGGGTGAAAGACCGTTTTGTTAAAAGTGTAGTGCAGGAGTATAATGGCAATGTGTCTGGCGATTCCTGTGTAGAATTTTTCTTCGCCCCTGATTCTTCGCTCCCATTAAGTTATTTCAACCTGGAAATTAATGCCGGAGGTACTCCTTTGATATTTTATATTAAGCATCCTTACCCCTCAACTCCTTATGTGAAACTTGAAGCAAGCGAAATTAAAGAAATTGAAATTGCACATTCATTACCATCAAAGGTGGATCCCGAGATTACTGAACCAGTAACCTGGACCATTGAATACAGAATTCCATTGTCTATGTTAGCTAAATTCTCGAATGTAAGCCGTCCTGCACCTGGTGTAATTTGGAAAGCAAATTTTTATAAAACAGGAAGCAGGACATCAAATCCAAACTATATTACCTGGAATTTCGTTGACAATCCGAGACCGAATTTTCACCTTCCCCAGTTCTTTGGAACATTGATATTCCAATAATTTATCGATTGTGCCGGGTTCAAATGAGATGGAAAGGCTGACAGTTATAGGCTGCGGTACCATGGGTCATTCTATTGCACTGAATGCTGCCTGGGTAGGCATACAGGTGAAGATGTATGGTCTTGATGCAGCTGATATTAAAACTGGATTTTCAGGCATCACTGATAAATTAAATACACTCCTTCACAATTCCCTGATCAGCAATGAGCAGCAAAGTCAGATCTTCGATAGGATTTCCGGGTCAAATTCACTTTCAGAAGTTGTTGAAGGAGCTACTTTTATCATCGAATGTATCCCTGAAGTTCTGGAACTCAAAAATGATCTTTTCAAAAAGCTGGATGAAATGTGCAGTAAGGATGTTATTCTTGCTACGAATACTTCCGGACTAAGTCCAAGTCGTATTGCCTCGAATTTAAAATATCCGGAAAGGACTTTAGCGACACATTTCTGGAACCCTGCTCATCTTATTCCTTTAGTCGAAGTATTAAGAACTGAATTTACAGATGATAAAACTTTCAACAGGGCGATTGATATGTTGAAGTTAATGAAGAAAAAGCCGATTGAAGTTAAAAAAGAGGTGCCTGGACTCGTTGGAAACCGGCTTCAATTCGCACTTTTCAGGGAGGCCCAATATCTTCTGGAACAGGGTATAGCAAGTAAAGAGGATATCGATGCGGCAGTGACCTACAGTATCGGGCGAAGGTTGCCTGTAACCGGGCCACTATTATCTGCAGATATGGGTGGTCTGGATGTTTTTACTTCTATCTCTGATTATCTCTTTAAAGATTTGAGTAATGCCGATCAGTCATCTGAAAAATTGAAAGGTCTGGTTGCGCAGCATCATTTTGGTCAAAAAAATGGAGAAGGATTTTATCAGTGGGATCCAAGGTTTTCTGAAGAAATGAATCAGAAAAGGGAAGAACAACTCATCCGGTTTTTGAAGGAAGATATCAATTGAACATAGAATTATTTAATCTCAAATATTGTGAACCGCAGGAAACCGGTTTCATATTCAACAAATTAATACCATAATCTACATGAAAAGTTTAGACTATTCCAAATCAGCCGAATTACTTGGAAGGGCAAAGAAGGTACTTGCCGGGGGCGTTTCTTCAGAATTCAGAAAATACAATCATCCGCATGCGATATTTTATACTCATGGTAAAGGAAGCCACCTTTTTGATGTGGATGGAAATGATTACCTGGATTTTACTTTAAGCCAGGGACCACTGATTCTGGGCCACTCACACCCTCATGTATTAAAGTCGGTTAATGAATATTCTGAACTTGGACAGCTTTATGCCGGTCAGCATATCAAAGAAATAGAACTCGCCGAAAAAATTAATAAGTTAATTCCTTCCGCAGAGTTAATGCGTTTTTGTCTGGATGGTTCTGAAGCGGTTCAAACGGCCTTCAGAGTTGCCAGAGCAAAGACAGGAAAGCAAAAATTTCTCCGATTTGAAGGACATTATCATGGCTGGCTGGATAATGTCGCCTGGGGAATTTCTACACCATCTGCCGAAGCCCTCGGAAGCAGAGAGCACCCAAATGTTTATCCCTGGTCTGCGGGAATACCTGATCATTCAAGGGATGAGTTTATCATACTTCCATGGAATGATATCGAACTGGTG
>CAYJAM010000367.1:0-3306 GCA_964367725.1 uncultured Sphingobacterium sp.
TACTACCCCAATTCCTCTCACATCTTCACATTTTACCTCAATGACCCTTTAACTCTTCACCCATGGTCACTTTCCTTAAAATTAAAATTTTTGCATTTTTTTTCTTGCTGATGCAACTAAATGGTACTTCCAATCATCTTACCTTTAAAGCATATGAATTTGGACCGGACATTTACAATAGATAGTTTGCTGGATGGGTGCAAAAAAGGTGATCGAAAAGCACAGGAGAGCCTTTACAAAGCACTTGCTTCCAAAATGATGGGGGTCTGTATGCGATATGCGAAAGACACTTTTGAGGCAGAGGATATTCTGCAAATGGGTTTTGTTAAGGTATTTCAAAAGGTTACGGAGTTTAGAAGTGATGGCTCATTTGAGGGATGGATCAGAAGAATTATGGTTAATACGGCAATTGAAACGTATCGTAAGAATTTGAGAAGTTTGAATGTGGTGGATATTGATGAGGTATATGATCAGCCGCAATCGACTTTTGACATGGGTAAACTGGAATTGAATGATTTGATGAAGCTGGTTCAGCAGCTATCAAATGGTTACCGGATTGTCTTCAATATGTATGCAATTGAAGGCTACTCGCATAAGGAAATTGCAAAGGAATTGGGAATATCTGAAGGTGCTTCGAAATCACAACTGTCGAGGGCCAGAGCAATATTAAAAGATAAAATAATTAAAATGGAGGGCTCAAATTATGCATCCAATATCGGATAAAGAACTGGATAAATTATTCCAACAGCGTTTTGGAGATCTCGAGATCGAGCCTTCGGCTGCTGTTTGGGAAAAAATTACCGGTACTATGGATCAGAAAAGGAGGAAATCAGCTTTTCCTTCATTCTGGATGGCTGCTGCCAGTATTGTGGTATTGATATCTGCCGGCTTGTTGTATTTCCGTCCGCAGGAAGTAATCAGGCTGCAGGGAAGTACTGAAATGGCTCAGAATATGGAGGATAATTCCTCCCGTCCACAGTTAAATGAAGCACCAGTTTCAATCGAAGAGCCTCTTAATGGCGCTCAAAAGGAAGAAAGTGATCTTCCCGATTATGGTCTGGTAACTACTTCTGAAGCAAAACCGGGCGAATACTCCCTGGTTCAGAAGACTCCTGTTGCTGAGCCTGAAATTAAAGTACCCGCACCTGAACCTGTTGTAATTGCAGCAGAGCCTGTTAAAAAGGTCAACGCCGTACAGCCAAAGAAAGCGGTTAAGGTGCCAAACAGGTATTCCGGAGATCAGTCTACGCTGGATGTGACTCAACCGGATATGTTGGCTATCGCTGATTTTTCTGAGGATGAGGTTAATCCGGATGAATCAGAGGTCAGAGGTCAGCGGAAGATCAGAAGCATAGGAAGTCTGGTCAACTTTGTCATCGCAAAGGTTGATAAGCGTGAAGATAAACTCATCGAGTTCAAGGATAGCGATGAAGGATCTGAGGTTTCAGGTATCAATTTAGGATTAGTAAAAATTAAAGGCAAAAAATAGATTAACCCGTTTACAATTACAAAAATGAAAAGATTATTAGTTTACTCCCTCTTGTCAATGTTTGCGGCAGGTGGATTTGCACAGGATAAAAAGGATACGGTGCTGGTTGTTACCCGTGATACGGTTAAGAGCGAAAAGAGAAGTATTACGATCAGACTTGGTGACAGTGATTCAAAAGACAGTACTGAAACTGACTCAAAACCGGCTTCTAAAATCACATTCCAGTTCATTGCTGCTCGTTTTGATATTGGGTTGAGTACCTATACCGATAAGGGAAGTTATACCCTGTCGCCTGCAAACTCTTACCTGGAACGCGATACCTGGAAAAGCAGCAATTTTGGTTTTGAATTCTTCCAGATGGGCTATCGTTTCAACAGTCACTTTAAGATCTATGCCGGTGCAGGGCTCGACTGGAATCATATGCGCCTGAAGCAAAATATTACTTTTCAAAAGGATAAATCTACCCTTACTTATGTGACAGATGCAGTGGATTATAAGAAGAACCGCTTCTCAAGTCAGTATCTGCGAATCCCATTATCATTTCAATTCCGTACAAATGATGATAAGAAAGGGGATAAGCTGAATTTCGTTATCGGACCTGAAATAGGCTTCCTTTTAAATGGAAAGGTGAAACAGGTTAGCAGTGAAAATGGAAAGGATAAGTTTAAGGATGATTATAACCTGAATCCATTCCGTTACGGTGCATTTGCCCGAATTGGTTATGGCGGAATGGGAGTTTATGTAAAATATTATGGTAATGATGTTTTTGCTGAGGGACAAGGACCTAAAGACTTTAAAAACCTTTCTTTCGGACTGATGTTCGGATTCTAGAAAACCATTATTTGGGATGCCCCGCCTTTGTTTTTAGAACAAGAGGCGGGGCTTTTTTTATATATTTGATTCCATGTCAAATACTCTTATTTCCCTTGAAAAAGTAAGTCTGCATTATACTGAAGATGCCAGAGCCGGTGTTAGTGAAATTGATTTCTCAATTGAGAAGGGAGATTTTGTAGCCATTGTTGGTGAAAGCGGAAGCGGTAAAAGTACTTTGCTTAAAATTATATTTGGCCTGCTTGCTCCGGATTCAGGAGAGGTATTTTTTAAGGGCCTGCATCTGGAGGGACCGCATGAAAAATTAATCCCCGGCCACGATTCAATGAAAATGCTGAGTCAGGATTTTAATCTGAATATTTATGCCAGGGTGTATGAAAATATTGAGAGCATGCTTTCTAATGAGGATCTGAAAGGTAAGAAGCAAAAAGCTGCTGATATGATGAAACTTCTTGGCATTGAGCATCTTGCAAATAAGAAGATTGTAGAACTGAGTGGAGGAGAACAGCAGCGTGTGGCTCTTGCCCGGGCAATTATTACAGAACCTGAAGTACTGCTTTTAGATGAGCCTTTCAGTCAGCTGGATGCCTTGTTAAAAACTCAATTTAGAGCCGATTTGAAGCATTTATGTGATCATTTAGGTATTACGATCATCATGGTTTCGCATGATCCTGTGGATGGACTTACCCTGGCCAATAAGATACTGATTTTGAAAGAAGGCAAACTTATCGAATCGGGCAGGCCTGAGGCTATTTATGCTAATCCTGCACATATTTATACTGCTAGACTATTAGGAAATGCCTTCGTACTTCCGGCTGAAGAGGCAAGGACTTTGGGTATTCGGACTAAAATGAATACGGTGATGATCTATCCGGAATGGGTTCAACTGAAAAGTGGCTGGAGTAGTAGAAGCTAGGTGGTGAAGGAGGTATTCTTTAAAGGGTTCCATGAAGACCTTTTACTGGAAAGGAATGGGATGACGGGGC
>CAYJAM010000368.1:0-3296 GCA_964367725.1 uncultured Sphingobacterium sp.
GATGTACAATTGGTCCTGAATGAGTACCTGCAGAACCTGATCCGGGAAAAGAATTTCGTAAAAGAAGCCAGGGCATGGAATAACTATACAGACTATAAACCTATGATCGAGTATTCCCGCGAGCAGGGAATACAGGTTATTGCCGCCAATTCTCCAAACCGCTACGTGAATATCGTTACAAGAAAAGGACTTACCGGGCTTGATTCTTTGAATAAAACAGCCAGAAAATGGTTGCCACCCCTGCCCATTGATACTGCTTCAGGAAAATACTATGACAACTTCCTAAAGACTATGGGCGGGCATAAAGTTCCGGGTATGGAAATATACCAGGCTCAGAACCTTTGGGACAGTGGAATGGCATGGTCAATAATCAAACATCTGAAAAAACACAAGGATTCTAAAATCTTCCACCTTGCCGGCCGTTTTCATAGCGATGAAAAACTTGGCACTGTTTCCCGGGTAATAAAGCTCAGGCCTTCGCTAAAAATAGCAAATATCTCATCCTTCTCAGACAGTACTTTCAATAGTCCTGACTGGAAAAAATTCTCGCATTTGGGTGATTATATCATCATAACCAACCCGGTGCTAAAAAGAACTTATTGATTATTTATTCTGACTTTTCAATAAATCCCTGATTTCAGTTAACAGAGCTTCCTCTGCACTAGGGGGAGCAGGAGCAGCCGGAGCAGCCTCTTCTTTGCGCTTCAGGGTATTTATGGCCTTAATAACTGCGAATATACACATGGACACGATCAGAAATTGAATAACAGTATTTATGAAATTTCCATAACGAATTGCAACTTCTTCTACTTTATTAACAGCATCTGCAGTAACAAGCACCAGTTTTTTGTCTGCAAAATCAACCCCACCCATCAGAAAACCTATTGGAGGCATCAAAACATCATCAACCAATGATGTTATAATTTTTCCAAATGCAGCACCGATAATAACACCCACAGCAAGATCTACAACATTTCCTTTTGAGATGAATTCTTTAAATTCCTTTACAATAGCCATATTTTTTTTGAGGTTTGTCTTCACTAAATTTATATATATTTTTTTAAAAACAAATACAAATTATCCTCGTATATCTTTCTGTTAAAAACATTTTTAAGGATGTATATTTCATACGTCATTAATTATGTAAATTTACCGGAGAATTCACCCTATGTTAAGACAAAACCTTCAACAAAAACTTCTTCAAAAACTATCTCCGCAGCAGATTCAGTTCATCAAATTACTGCAGGTTCCAACAGTTTCACTCGATACCCGCATCAAAGAAGAACTGGAAGATAATCCGGCTCTTGAAGATTTAAGTCTGGCGAACATGAATGAGCCTGCCGAGGAATATCCTGACAGGGACCCTGAGGATGATAATTTCAATCAGGAAGATTCTCAGGAAAGTTTAGATGAATTTAATGTTGATGATTACCTTCAGGACGATAACATTAATGATTACAGTTCAAAATATGAGCAGAACGGGGATGATGACGATGAACGCAAAGAGATACCTATAGCTGTTCAGAGCTCCTTCTTCGAAAGTTTACAAGCACAGTTAGACCTCCTGCCTCTTTCTGATAAAGATTTCAGGATAGGACAACAATTAATCGGCAGCCTGGATGATGATGGATATCTGCGCAGGCCGGTTACTTCACTGGTGGATGATCTCGCATTTTCTCAAAATGTATTTGCGGAAGATGAAGATGTTAATGAAATGCTCAAAGTGATACAATCCTTTGATCCGGCCGGAGTTGGTGCAAGAGACCTGCAGGAGTGTTTACTTATTCAGCTAAGGAAAAAAGAAGCTAATCCAATCATTCAGAAAGCAATAATGGTGGTTGAGGATTATCTGGATGAATTCACAAAAAAACACTATGACAAGCTGGAACGTTCATTAAACATGGACTCTGAAGAGCTTAAAGAAGTAGTGAATGAAATTCTTAAACTCAATCCTAAGCCAGGGGACTCTAATGCTGTAACCACCAAACAGCTTCAGATTATACCAGATTTTCATATCAGCAATAATGATGGGATATTATTCCTGACCCTGAATTCAAAAAATGCACCAGAGCTCAGGGTAAGCCGCTCCTACCAGGACATGTTTGAACATTATGATAAAACAGCTGAGAAAGACAAAAAACTTAAGGAAGCAGTTCAATTTGTAAAACAAAAACTTGACTCAGCTAAATGGTTTATTGATGCAATCAAGCAAAGACAGCAAACATTGCTAAAAACAATGAAGGCCATAATGGATTATCAATACGAGTATTTTCTTACAGGTGATGACAAGAATTTAAAGCCGATGATATTGAAGGATATTGCCGACCGCATTGGTATGGATATTTCAACAGTTTCGCGCGTGGCTAATTCAAAATATGTGCAGACCGAATTCGGAACCTTTCTGTTAAAATCTTTCTTTTCTGAAGCCATACAAATGGATAGCGGTGAAGAAGTATCTAACAAGGAAGTAAAAAAGATTCTCGAAGAGTGTATTGGAAAAGAAGATAAACGCCGACCGCTGGCTGATGAAAAACTAACAGAAATTCTCAAAGAAAAGGGATACAATATCGCCAGACGAACTGTTGCAAAATACCGCGAAGCAATGAATATTCCGGTTGCGAGGTTAAGGAAAGAGCTTTAAGGAGATGTGAGATGTGAGATATGAGATATGAGAAATTCTCCACTCTCCATTCTCCACTCTCAATTATCCGTTACCAGCTCTTCTGCGGGCAACTCACCTTATACCGGTTATTCAGAAATATTCCGAGCACAATTTCATGTGAACCATTACTTACAGTGTTTAGACCGGATGTGGTGAGGTCGTAAGAATAGCCGATATTCATAAATGAGCCCACATTGAACCCAGCCATTCCGGCAAATGCATCATCCTTACGATAACTGCCACCAACCCAAAAACGATCTTTATAGGCTAGTTTTAAGTTTACATCCACAGAGGCAGGAACTGGTGTAACTATTTTTAATAATGCAGATGGAATTGCGGCGAAATCATCCCCCAGATAAACTTTATAGCCTGCAGTTACAAAGATATGCGGCACTTTTCTTCCCTGATCATAAGTCACCGGATCATCGCTAAAACCAATCGGACTTTTTAATAGTTGCTGTGCTGATGCTCCGGCAAAAAACCTGGGTCCGTAAAGCCAGATACCGGCACTCATATCAGGTTTGAAATTATCATAATTACCGTTTCCGATTGCCTGATCATTCGGATTTTCAAGTACCAGACCAGAACGGTCAAGATAGATCTTCGAAATTCCGGCTGCTATTCCGACAGAGAC
>CAYJAM010000369.1:0-3257 GCA_964367725.1 uncultured Sphingobacterium sp.
TGAATTAATGCTGTTAATTGCAAATAGTCCAAGTCCGGTAATGGTGTGATCCTGCTTAAATGTTTTCTTGTAATTCAAAGTCGTTTCGTTTGAAAAACTATTTGAGAAAATATTATTGATCGAACCATTCACACCATTCACGTTATTCGGACTAGGTCCGCCCTGAGCTGTCTTTGAATTATAGAAACGTTCAAGAGTCAGTTTATTATGACGAATACCTGCGGTTGATTTTAGAATCAGATCCTTATTGATATCATAACTAACATATCCGTTTCCTTCAATAAGGTTGGTGATGTTATATGAATATTGATTTTCAAGGTCAATAAGTGGATTCACCCTGAAATCCGATGCATTCAAAGCTTCATCATCCACAGCATCCTCCAAAAGATTATCATTTGGATTAGGTGTGATCGGACGGTACAACCAGGCTCTTGCAAGAGCAAATGCGGTAGGATTTCCTTGAGTAACTGCTCCCTGATTGATAATCTGACCATTCTGTTTAATTCCGCTATAATTTGCAGTAACACCAGCTTTAATTTTATTACTGATGGTTTGATCTAATGTTACGCGACCTGAATAACGGTTAAAGCCTGTATTAATAATTGAGCCGGTCTGATCAAATAATGATCCTGAAATTGAATATTTAGTCTGCTCAGTACCACCTCTTAATGCCAGATTATAATTCTGAACATTACCCTGCTGCATTACATAATCCTGGAAATTAATTCCTTCTACATTTCTGTAATCTTCGAGTGTTTTACCACCAGCAAAGTATGCAGTAGTTGTTGCTGAGTTAGGATTTAATTCAGTCTGGTATTTGATAAACTCATACGGACTCATCACATCAACATACTTTGGAACGGTCTGAATACCATAAGAGCTGGAGAAATTAACAGTCGATTTACCAACCTTTCCACGTTTTGTTTGAATCAGAATTACGCCGTTTGCAGCTCTTGATCCGTAGATCGCTGTTGAAGAGGCATCTTTTAATATGGTCATCGATTCGATCTCCTCAGGGTTTATAGATGCAGGATCCGGATCTTCTACAGGAAAGCCATCAATAACGTATAAAGGAGATGTACTTTGGGTTAAAGAACCCGCTCCCCTGATTACGATATTGATGCCACCACCCGGCTGACCATCGGCTGCATTAACCTTAACACCGGCCACACGACCTGCTAAAGCTTCTGCGAATGTTCCAACAGGTGCTTTCATCATATCGTCCATTGGAACAACACCAACAGATCCGGTAAGATCTGGCTTAGCAACAGTACCATAACCAATAACAACTACTTCACTAAGAGAAGAGCTTGAAACGAGCAAAGTTACATCGATTGTAGTACGGTTACCAACAACAAGTTCCCTGGTTTCCATACCAAGAAAAGCAAATACAAGTGTTTCAGTACTTGCAGCCTGAATGCTGTATTTTCCATTTGCCAGAGTTGTGGTACCTCTGGTCGAACCCTTAACCCGCACTGTAACACCGGGTAATGGTTGTCCACCTTCGAGAACTGTACCCGTTATAGTTTTTAATTGCTGGGAAAAAACCTGCTCAGAAAAACTGAGGAAAAGCATCAGCAGCATTACTATCCCTGCTCCGGAGGGATAATACCTTTGTTTTTTAAACTTCATCATGTAAATTTTTAGCATAGTTTATAATTAATAGTAAATAAATAGGCAAACGTGGATTACGGGTGCGTACCCGTTTTTATAAAAATCAATAATTTATGCATTCAAAGACTTAATAAAAAGAAGTGAGAGAGTTATTGATTAGCTTTTAGTTCAAATAAACAAGAGAAAAATACATTACGGTTACGTACACTAATATATAAAAAAATCTAAATAAATTAACCTATTGAAATTTTATTGAATAAGTATTGAAACCTTATTTGAAATTTTAACTAAACGGATTAGGAATTTTTATCAGGTCTGTTCTCGTAATTCCATTTTCTGTAACCCTGGCAAGCGCATAAACTTCACCTCCCTCGCCAACGGCAATTGAATTTACATACAAAGGACGGTCTCCATTTGGGTAAAAGATTGGGCCATGATCCTGATATTTTCCTTCAGGTATGTTATATGTGATTAAATGCAGATTTTCAAGGCCCTTTGCCGCACCCTTGGCAATTTCAGACTTACCCGCAACACGCTTTCCATCAACATAAACCGGTCCCCCTGTCAGATAATATATGGTCTTTCCATCAGGGCCAAGCTGAAAACCAAGATAACCATAACTAAACTGATCAAACATACCGCTTTTTGCTGATGGCTCTGAAGTAATCCGTCTGACAAGTTCAATTTTAGATTTTTTAGGGTCGAAGCGGAATAAATAACCGGAATTTCCATGAACTCCATAAGCTAGTCCCTCAGGTTTGTACCAGAATACTTTTCTCCAGTTATAACCCATACTTCCGGGTCTGGTGGGATCATATTTACCAAAATAATCAAGCCTTAGGTTTACATCCTGAAGTTTATTAATGCGTCCCTCTTCAGGGTTATAGCTAAAAATATCACCCTCTGAAGTAGAAAAATGCACTGTTCCGTCTGAGGGATCTACTACAAGAGAACGGCATAATGAACGGAAATCATCTCCCGGCTCCCCTGCCTCCCCATTCCCTGATGTCCGGCCCAGATCTTTTAATTCCTTTTTATCTAAATCATAATGAATAAAATTACCGTTAGGCCAGGAAATACCATAAATATGACCCCGGTCACGATCCATTGTCATTGAAACCACACCCTCCCCATTGGGGACCAGGGCAAGGTTTTCGAATGTTCTGGTTCTCATGTCATATGAAAGGATTCGTCCCCCAGGGTATAATTTATATCCGGCAGGAGGATTAACCGGAAGCCGGTCCATTCCATCGATTAGTTCATAATAACCAACATGAGTTGAGAAGTAAAGCTTTCCATTCCTTTCATAGAATCTTGCATGACTTTTCCCCTGTGGGATAAACATCTGGTCTTTTTCGCCACATATTTCAGTAAGATCTCCAAGAAACTCAGTCTTATTAGTTTTGGGATTATACAGGTACATTTTACCTCCAACATGAATCTGGTCTGATGATAATACATAATAAATATTTCCATCACTGGCAGCTGATAATGCATTGTAAGTATCGTGGGCTTCCTGAAATCCCGAATTATAAGTAGTGGCGGAAAGATGATTTACTTCATCAATTCCATTGATATAAGTATCGGCTTTTAATTGATTCAAGTCAACAATTCCGTCTAATTTGTCCATGCAATATTATTTT
>CAYJAM010000370.1:0-3247 GCA_964367725.1 uncultured Sphingobacterium sp.
CGGTTGCAGGTCAGCGGCTCAAAATGTTTAAAAGGAAAACCTTCCATTAATCGCTCACAACTCACGCCAAAAACAACCACACCTAGATGCAGTTGTCTAAAAGCTATGTACATGAATTGCTGGGGATTGTGAGGTTGAAATGACTTCGCTGAAATATAAAGGAATGATTAATGGCACCTTGCAACATATAGGAGTAACTGGGCACTTAGCAATGCCTATTCAAAAATTACCCAATATGTCTTATCGCCCGGTTCACGCACTCAATACACTTCGCCTCAACTCAGTGAGTCACTGGTAGCTATTAGCCCTGTGAGTCAGCACTTGCTGAGTGCGCTCTTATCTTTAGTCCGATGATAAATGCCAGGCCACTAAGAGCACCAATCATATGGATACCCACAGAGTCAGCCATAGCACCAGGCTCAGCCAACTGAGTAGCCTGATAAACAAAGAAGACGAATGCCACCATCCAACTTTGTATTACATAGCCTTGCACTACCATAAGTACAGCTCGTGGAGCAGTCAAAAGTACCGCGGCAATAACAGCACTAATGGCACCAGAAGCACCAATCAATGCCACTACCGCCTCCCCAAACTCAACCGGTGGCGCAGGATGCAAGTAAAGGCTGAATAAGCCTGAGACAAGAACAGCTGTGCAAAAGGCTTGGAGCCAATCTTAACCTCTAGTATCGGTCCAAACGCCAGGAGAAACATCATATTAGGGATTAGATGCCCCCAGTTTTCGTGGAAGAACGAATGTGTTACCAGTAGCCGTAATGACCAGAGCCAGCTAAATGGATTGGTAGCCTCGGCAAACGGTGCTACAGACAATCCAAATGCTCTAGTGGGATCTGTATTGGTAATCAGCGTTAAAAGAAAGAAAACGACATTGGCCGCCACAAGTGCTGCCACCACCAGTGTCACTTTGGGAATGGGCATGTTATTGATATCAGTTTGAGTAGACATAATTGTCTCCTGAAAATAGTGTTAAGGACAGCCAGATGACTGACTGTCCCGATATTGCAAAAGACCTTTAGACCAGGTCAGATGCGGATTTATGATCTAGCGGCTGGCGTGATTGTCTGCAAAGCAGGCGTGGCCATACCGAGTGAAACGCAGTGCTGAATTGCTTCTTCTACGGTCATTTCACTATCAGCCACCTTCTCCTCTGGATAAGAAGCCACAAGACCGCTTATTGGATTGGGTGGGGTAGGGATAAAGACGTAGATCCATTTACCTCCAGTAGTAACATCCACAACTTCGTTTGTGACAAAAGCTATAGTGCGTCCGCCTTCTGGCAAAAACGGTACAGATACAACACGCTTAAACTTGTTTTTGCTATCGGATTCTCCGACCATATTTACTACTTTGCGCAAAGAGCCATAGATAGAGCCTATGCCCTTAATCTGCAAAATGCGTCCTTCAACCCACTTAAACAAACTATTGCCGATACGCCAGGAAACAACACTACCTAGCGTGTAAAACATAGCCGCCAACAGGATTAAGCTAAAAATGGGACTGGAATGCAGCTGAGTAATAGCTGGATTAAAATGCACAGCTATAGCTGTAACCAGGTCACCAAGCCAACCATCGGCAATACCCAGAGCCAATTTCAAACCATAAATCAAAGCGGCAAACGGAAAGAAAACAATCGCGCCGCGAATCATCAAGGTCTTACAGTGCTGAAAAACTCGGTTAATCAAATTGGTATTTTGCATATTTGTCTCTTCAAAGAGGAAATGAAAAACTGCCGCCCCGACTAGCTTGTAGTCAAAAAGCGGCAGCGTTGTTGAAGCCATTCAGGTTGGTGTTAGGACTTGCTTTTTTGGGACAAGATAGCACCTACAGCTTGCATGTCCAGATACTGCAATTGCAGTTCGACAGCACGTGCTAGACCATTTGCAATGGCGGCAGAGCCGTTATGATCAAACGCCATTTTACTGGCTTGCACAGCAGATGGAGTCATGCTGGCGATGCGTCCACAAGTCATTCTTGCTTCACTGTACATATCTGTACTTGTCTTAAAAACCGCATTGACCAGACCGGCACTGTGAGCGCGCACACCGTCAATTCTCATGCCGGTATAAGCCATTTCACGGACCAGACCCTCAGGCATAATCCGTGGCAATCTTTGCAAACTGCCCAAATCAGCCATCAGACCGATATTGACCTCGGCAATAGAAAAACTGGCAGACTCGGTGGCATATCTAAAATCGCAGGCGGCGACTAAATCAAGAGCAGCCCCCCAGCATACGCCCTCGATAGCGGCCATAACCGGAAAGGGAGCATCAGAGACGGCATTAATGGCAGCCTGCATTGAGCCGATAAATGCACCAAGCTTTTGTTTGCCAGCATCTGTCGCCACATCTTTGAGTGCCGGATGTTTAAAAACTGACAGATCGATGCCTGACGAAAAGTTATGACCCTGACCGTGTATTAACAGCATGCTGGTCTCTTTTTGCCCGACAAGCCAGTCAATTGCCACAGGCAACTCTGTCCAGAAAGACAAAGTCAGCGCATTGTAGTGATCGGGATCCTTAAAGCTCAACTCAGTGACACCATTAGCGGTTGTAAGGTCAAAGGCTTTAAACACTGGCTGAGCAGGTTTAACCTCAACGGCTGTGACCACGGGCTCAGGAGCTTTTGCCGGTGCAGATTTGGTCTTAAACGCAGCTGCGTTTTCGATTTGAGTGCGGAAGTCTGGAGGACAGACGCCCACATACAAATCTGTCAACGGCTTGGCAGTAGCATCTACAGCATAACCAGTAAACTCAGTGATGCCTTCGGCCTTAAGCACGTCCTCGTCCAGATAATAGTTACCGCTGCAAACTGTTGCCGCTTTGTTGATGATAATGCTAGCGGCATCAGCCACTATCGCTGTTGTACGTGAGCGCTTTGCTGTTTCTTCACCACCGAGCTTAACCCGCACAGCGGCTGTGTCAATAGTGATAACAGGCCAAAGCGAGTTAACGCCGATGCCGTATTTTTTAAACTCATGTGCCCAACCCATTGTCAGTAAAGACATGCCGTACTTGCTGACCGTATAAGGCAATTGTCCGCCCACCCAACCGGGATCAAGATTGATTGGTGGACAGATGTTGAGGATATGGGCATTTTTGCTTTGCTTGAGATAGGGCAGAGCAAATTTGACTAGCGCAAAAACACCACGAGTGTTAATCGATTGCAGCAAGTCATAGAGTTTAAGGTCAGTTTGTTCAGTGTCAGTGAGCGAGAGCACACCAGCATTGTT
>CAYJAM010000371.1:0-3246 GCA_964367725.1 uncultured Sphingobacterium sp.
CCCCAAAACCCCAAAACCCCAAAACCCCAAAACCCCAATTGCTTGAATAACTGAAATTATTAGAATTTAAAATGAAGAAAGAAGAAGAATGACCGCCTGAAACTTGCAAATCTTGCTGAAGTATTGTTGAAGCACTTTCCCGGGAAAAGAGATGAGCAGAAGCTGAATGCCTTAAAACAACTGCTGTACTTTCTTAAAAAGTTGAGTTAATGGAACAGTAGTTGAAGGATGCATAGGAGAGAGAATAAAACTTCAAAAGAATGCATGAGACTATGATCCTTGCCTTGAGGAATGAAACCCCTGAGAAAAATCGTTTTCAAAAGGAACTTGACTATGCTAGCTAGCTTCACGATCAAGAGAAAGAAGAAATGAAGTGAAACTTTGCCTAGTAAAAAGAGTAATATGAGGCTTAGATTAAGGAGATTAAAGAGATGAGTTTCAAAAATGACTAAACAACCTGAGATTTATCATATTAGAATAAAGAACTCAAATCTTAAATCGAGTTAATTGAAGCAAATTTCAGAAGAGAGAAGGGAGAAATGATGGAAGAGATAAATCAAATCTCACAAGAAAGAGACGAGGTGAAACAACTTTACTATGAAAATCAAGCAGAGTATGAAGTGTAATGCGTTGAGGATGTAGAATTACTTAAAGTTGAGCATGAATGAGAGATTGAGGAGCTCAAATGTGAATTTGCAAATACCTTGTGAGACTAACGGTTTACGTACTAAAAACTTCAGAACGAATATGAAACCATCAAGCTGAGCAAAAATGACTGGACATTCAAGCATCATGAGTAGGAGAAGGCAAACTTAGAGAGTTAACTGAATGATCTTTCACACGAACTTCAGATGAAAGATATGGAACTGGCTTAAATGAGGAAAAATCAAGCTGAACTTTAAAAGAAACTCAAAATCTCTGAATCTAAATTTTCAAAGCTCAAAGAAGCCCCTCTATAATCTGTTAACTTGGGTAAAGAAAAAGACACTGCATAATATTTAAAGAACAAACTAAAGCAACTTGAATCAGATAAGAAATGACTAAAGTCTGAGTTAGGAGATATGAATTAAAAGTTGCAAGTAACTGAGCTTGAGCAGTAAAATCAACTCAAAAGGCTAAATTGAGAAAAGACAAGATTGATTGAAGCAAAGGAAACAACCACGAAAGCTTGAGATGACTTTGATAGACAGAAAAATGAACTTCTTAATGAGATTGAGCTATGAGATCAAAAAATCAGAGAGCTCAACAAGAAATTAAAAGACCTAAAAGAAAACACAGTATCCTCTAGTAGAGTCAAATGATTCCAATCTGAGAGTCCTGAAGATGACTGGGTAGAAATACGTCAAAGAAAGTATACTCTCTTCAAGATATGCCAAACAATGGTTGACTCTTCTTTGACTTTACAATGTGCAAAATGCCTGTAGATGTATTCTCCTGTCAACTTTCAAGAGCATGTTCTGGGGAAACAAAATGATGGTTGTTATAATGGTTAGAGATTTGATGATGATGAGTTCACAATGTGCTTAGATGACGAGATGAGTTCGATAGCAGGACCAATTTCTGACAATTGACAATTCAGCCAAAAAGGGAAAAATTTATGCTCTTAGTCAATCAATCATGGTCTTCAAAATAACTTGGTGAACTTTCAAAAGAAAAATATGCATGCTACATCTATGTGCGAACCATTTAATGGGTCTGCTTTGAAATAAGGCAATTTCACTTAGCGAATGAGTAATAACAACAACACAATGCAAAGAAGGCATAATGCAGGGTCATCTTGCAATAGTAGAGCAGGTAAATTTAGTCATAATTTTGGGTAATGAATGAACTCTGTGTCTCACATTATTGTTGAGCCACAGCAATTTCAAATTCCTGTAAACTTAACAAATCTGTGCTCACCATAGAATTATATACCTGCGCTAGCTACTCAATCTATCAATCAACATCCACTTTCCTATTCGATGTAAGGAGCAAATCTAATTTCTGGAATCTGAGATTCATTTGCTCAGTAGTAAATGGAAGAATGACTTCATAAAGCAGAAAAAGGAATTCAAATTATCCAGTAGCAAATGGAAGACTTAGGATAAGTGAAAGAAATTGGAGAAAGAGGTATTCAGCAAATTAGTGAGAAACTTGGAATTGAAGAAATAGTTGAGAAGATGAAAATGAAAAAGTGATGAAAGCTCAGTAATTTCAGTAACTCAAAGTCAATAAAGTTGAATAGACTTTGAAGTAGAATGAGTCACGAGTATTTTGAATCAGAGGAAGAAAGAAAAAGCTATGAAAGAACAGAGACTGAGATGGAAGAAGAAGAAATAAAGAAATGTTTGAATCACTTGTCAAGAGCACAAAATCAAACATTATCCAAAAATAAGTCCAACTACTCAAGTAGTGTGATGCTTGATAAATGCAAATCAAATGAGAAAACCTATAATGGAATGTAGAGTAGGTACAATGATGAAGAAAGCTCCGGACCATCTGATGCAAAGTTTCAAGCTCATAGAAAGTAAAGAAGTGATGCATTAACCAGTGAGAACTCTTTCATTGACTAAGAAGAAGTCGATGAGTGAGTTTTGATGAATGAAAAGGAAAACAAAGCCTTGAGAGGTCTTGAAAGTAGATGAAGAACTCACAAGCATTAAAGTTCCAGAACTCTTAAAAATGAGATGAACGTAAGGTGAAAGCAAATCGTATTGTGAGAGGAAGAAGAAACTGGGCATTTAGGGTAAAATGCCTCTGGAAATTTGGTCATGTTTGAAACCAACTCAAACTCAAGTGGAGTTCCAAAATTTTCAAACACAGAAAAGTACTTAGCTACTCATTCTGAACTCAGCAAATAAGACAAAGATGCTTCGAGGTATAAGTATCAAGGAGAAAGCGAAATAGAGAGTGAACTTAATGAAGATCAACCATCCTCAAGTAGGTACGAGCAAGCATATTCAGAGGAAGACGAAATATAGGTGAAAAGCAAATACAAACCCTCTCATCTTTGAGATAGCTTGTAAAGTTTCCCTCTGTAGTAAAGAAGCTGAGACAACAATCGAACAAATGTTCAAAGAACTAGTACACAAGAACTAATGTCAAAGTAAAATGAATATTGAAACTCAAGGACTGCTGAAAAGAATGAGCATACAGCAAGTAAACCAAACATGCCTTTAGGAAAGCCAAAATTCATGCCAATTTAATATTTTGAAAACGTTTCAACAGAACGGGGTTTTGGGGTTTTGGGGTTTTGGGGTTTTGGGG
>CAYJAM010000372.1:0-3242 GCA_964367725.1 uncultured Sphingobacterium sp.
CATACCGGTTGCTGACAATAGCAGTGACAGTGGTCGTCAATTAAATCGTCGTGTAGAGTTGGTGTTTACAAAGAAGAAATAATTATTCTGATTTCCTGTTGAAGAATTTATTCTTCTTTTTTAATGAATAATTAAGCTGGAATCCAACTCCGAAAGATTTCAATTCTGTTTCACCCTGTCCGATTCCCGACAATGGCAATTTAGCATAGGGTTGGATGACTATGCTGCTTTGTTTTCCCAGAGGTTTTTCTACACCCACAGATAAATTGACAATACTCAGGATGTGTTCGTTCTTATTTTTAATGGTGTATTCCCTCCCTGTAGAAGGGTATAAAAGTGTAGGTGTATAAATGAAATTGTATTTCTCAGACAGCATAATGTAGGAGGATAAGCCTGCTGATGCTGTTATACCTGTCTTTCGGGTTTTGCTGAGCAATACAGACATATTAAGCGGAATATCAATTACGCTACAATCTGCCTCAATCCGTCTTGAATAACTCGCCCAGGATGCGAATGGTTTCTCTGTGGTATAATATGCGTTTCTATCAGAAGTATATTTCTTTTGTGAATAATAGATACCGGTTCCGGCAGATATTCCTTTCGATATTCTATAGCTAATTCCAAAACCTCCGCTTAGTCCGGCTTTGCTATTTCCAAAGCTGCTTACAGAGTTCAAATCAGTTGTAAATGCCATGCTCAAAGCCAGTCTGCCACTTGGTTTTTCATCATTGCTTTCCAATTTTCTGGAATTACTGTCTGTAATCAGACTTTTTTCAGGTTTTAATGAGAATGTACTGATTGCTATATAATCGCCGGATGAGGGGAGGTTTATATTTCTGAATTCCTGAAAAAGAGCCTTATTTAAGGGTTGGAATTGGTTTATAGGTTCAGAATTACTGTTTGTAACCAATGCAGGTTCTATATAATCTTTTACTGTTCTACTGCTTTCCTGTTTCAAAATTGCAGTGCTCAGGTTGGAAGTCCTTCCCTGATCAGGAATTGCAGGAACAGGCACCAGGGCATCAGGAATTGCACTTTCATTTTGAGTATTCAGACTTGAGTTCTCCGTTTGGTTCTCAATCGTACTGTTTTTTCTTTTTTCTCCATCAGCCAGGCGGATTTCAGGTTCACGTGAAAGCCATACTGATAAAAAGATAAGCAAACCTGCAGCTATTCCGGCCGGCCAGTAAATCCAGCCAATGACAGGCCGCTTATTGGGCTTGCCTTTCAGTAAACGCTCCATATCATTCCAGTCTTTCTCTGTTGGAGAAAGCTCCGGACTTGATTTAAGCGCCTGCCTGAAAAATTTGTCTGTCTTGTTTGGGCTCAAATTGCTCATTGAAAATTATTGCTGTATTCGGTACTGTGTTTATTTCTGTTTTATTTATTTCTGTTTTATTATTATTTACTTCGAGCATTGATCGGAGTTTTTGCCTTGCCTTGAATAGATTCGATTTAGAGGTACCTACCGATATGCCCAGTTGTTCAGATATTTCTTCGTGAGTATAACCATCAATTGCAAATAGATTGAATACTGTCCGGTAACCAGGTGGTAAGTTTTGAACCAGTTTGATCAGATCATCATAGTTAAGTTTGCTCTGAATATCGTTCTCTTTACCCTGAATTTCCAACTCAGCGAGGTCGCTGGTAATGGGGTGCTTCAGCTCAGTTCGGTAATGGTCGATCGCCGTATTGGTCATTATACGGGCAAGCCATGGTAAAAATGGCTTCGAGGGATCATACCGATCCAGACGTGTTAATACCTTATAAAATCCATCATTCACAATTTGCTTCGCTTCATCTCTGTCGCTGGCATATCTCAAACAAATCCCCATAGCAAAGCCGTAAAAATTGTAGTACAATTTTTTCTGGCTACCCGCTACCCCGCGAATACAATCTTCGCGAAGTTGATGAGGTAATTGTTCAATCGAATTACTCAATTTAATAGCTATTTGAGTTATACACGTTACAAGGTGTCAAATGGTTGCCTTTGATTATGAATTTAATCGCAAAATATTGAATATCAATGAAATAAATCTAATTAATTATCGGAATGTTAGGATTGCTATTTCCAGAGGAATAAATCTACGAATTCCAGAAATAATTAAATTATTCAAGAGCTGTTTAAAACTTAGCGCTTGCATTTTCATCCGATAACTTATATTTACCACAATAGAATTTCATATTTAAGGATGAGTGAAGAAATAGAAAGCACAGACAGCGAAAATAGCAATACGGCAGGCGAAGAAAAAGCTTTACATAATGTAACATCGCTTTCCGGTTTATATGAAAATTGGTTTTTAGATTATGCATCCTATGTTATTCTGGATCGCGCAGTTCCCCATATTCATGATGGTTTAAAGCCAGTTCAGCGTCGTATTTTACATTCTCTTAAGGAGATGGACGACGGGCGCTTTAATAAGGCAGCCAATGTGATAGGTAATACGATGAAGTACCATCCTCATGGTGACGCCTCAATTGGTGATGCCATGGTTCAGATTGGTCAAAAGAATTTGCTGATCGACACCCAGGGTAACTGGGGAGATCCTATAACAGGTGACTCTGCAGCAGCACCGCGATATATCGAAGCCCGGCTTTCTAAATTTGCAAATGAGGTAGTATTCACTCCCGACACTACCGAATGGCAAAGCAGTTATGATGGACGTAACCGGGAACCGGTGACACTCCCTGTAAAATTTCCGCTATTGCTTGCGCAGGGAGCAGATGGTATAGCAGTTGGTCTTGCCACTAAAATTATGCCTCATAATTTTGTGGAGCTGATCGATGCTTCAATTGAAGTACTGAAAGGTAATCGCCCTGATCTTCTTCCTGATTTTCAGATGGGCGGGATGGCTGATTTCAGTAATTACAATGAAGGGATGCGGGGTGGCAGAATCAGGGTTAGAGCCAAAATTATTGAAAGGGATAAGAAGACTCTGGCAATAACCGAGATACCTTATACTACAACTACCGGCGGACTGATTGACAGTGTGATATCTGCCAATGATAAGGGTAAAATCAAGATCAAAAAGATCGAGGATAATACAGCCAAAGATGTTGAGATCATTATTCATCTGGCACCGGGTATCTCACCTGATGTGACGATCGATGCACTCTATGCTTTTACAGATTGCGAGGTATCGATCTCTCCCAATACCTGTATTATTAAGGGTGATAAGCCCTACTTTATGAGTGTGAACGATATTCTGGTTGAAAGTACCCAGCACACCAAAGGCTTGCTT
>CAYJAM010000373.1:0-3210 GCA_964367725.1 uncultured Sphingobacterium sp.
CGTGCCTGCCCCTCCTGAAAATGAACCACCGTTATTTGTCCAATTACCCCCAATAGATAATGTTGTTGTACCTCCGGATAGGCTTAATGTCTGCCCGGTATTGTTCATCAGAATATTGAAAAAAGTTTGAGTCAGGGCAGTGCCATTAATACTTTGAGGACCTGTGGTATTATTAAAATTGATTGTACTGTTCGTTGAAGTGAAGGTTCCCCCGTTATTTGTCCAGTTACCTGCAATATTGTGAGTAAAGGCACCACCGGTAAATACAGTCCCTGCACCGAGAATCACATTAGCTCCAACAGTTATTGGTGCCAACGCTGTTGCAGAAGCAGTACCAGAAAATGTAAAATTACCCAATATATTCAGGGCAAGAGCAGGTAAAGTTTTTGCCCCGCTAACACTCAATGTTAATGCACCAATATCTCCCAATCCACCATTTATAGTCTGAGCGCCAGCACCGGCAAATTCAAGCGTCATGCTGCTTAGAGTATTGGTCGAAAATTTATACTGATTCAGATAATCGGCCGTTGCTGCAATTCTGGTAATCCGGATAGTCCCATTACCACTGATCGTACCCGCCGCAGCTGCATTATTAAAAACGATGGTTGCACCCGGAATTAAAACACTACCGGCACCGTTCATATTTAAAGTTCCAGCAATATTGGCGTTGGTATTTACAGAAACTGCAGCTGCAGTATTTGAAACGGTAAGATTATTAAAGCTGGTAGCAGAACTTCCGGCAATTGCCTGGGCAAGAATTCCATCGAGCACTACCGTCCCGCTACTATGTACAAATGTTGAATTATTTGTCCAGTTACCACCCATATTTAGCATTGTCCCTGATGTGAATGTACCGGCGGTTATGGTTAGAAAGCCATTGATATCCAGGGTATTTGTAAAGCTGAAATTACCCTGAGTTTGTGTGAAATTATTCGCAGTCAGTGTTGTATTACTTCCACCTACACTCAAAAGAGTCAAAGCTGTTTTATTAACAATCACATTATAAAAAGTTTGACTTAATGCAGTACCATTAATCAATTGAGCACCTGTTCCTGTAAAGTTTAAAGTGTTGGTACCTGGTGTAAAGCTGCCTCCATTGTTGGTCCAGTCGCCTCTTGCTGTCACATTAGTTCCGGCAGTCAGATTTCCGGCAGTCAGTAGTACATTTCCATTTATTGTAAAAGCTGCAGGTGCAGTAAAATCACCAAGAGTCATGGTCAGATCATTTAATGTCATTGTAGTAGTACTCCCACCAGTATTTAACAAACTGCTTCCTCCCTTATTCACATTTAAATTATAAAAGGTTTGAGTAGTTGAGGTTCCGTTTATTGATTGTGCTCCTGAGCCAATAAAGTTAACTGTATTGGTACCCGGAGTAAATATTGCGGCGGTTGCTTTTGTCCAGTTGCCTGCAACATTGGTTGTTGTACCGGCTGTAAATGTTCCTGCAGTAAAGACCGCGTTTCCCCCAATAGTGAAATTTGCCGGAGGAGTGAAATTTCCAAGTGTTTGTGTGAAATCGTTCACATTCAGGGTCGTAATACTCCCTGCTGTACTCAATAAATTAGCCGCTGTTTTGTTTAAAACCAGATTATAAAAGCTTTCTGTGGTATTGGTGCTTGTGATTGCAGAAGTGGTTCCAGTGAAAGTTACCTGACCATTATTGTGCAAGTAACTACCACTATTGTTATACTCCCCTGAAATTGTCATTGCTGCAGGACCTGTAAGCGTACTGCCTGAATTGATTGTTAAATTCCGAAAGGTAATCGGAACTGCCCCGGCAATTGCCTGAGTCGTACCGTTAAAGGTGACTGTTCCTACCCCTGCCGTAAATACTCCTCCATTGTTTGTCATGGTACCGCCAATAAATGTAGATGCTCCGGCGGTCAGAGTGCCACTTGTCAAAGTCAGATTGCCAGTGATATTTAAGGTAGCCGGAACTGTTAATGCCAGTGTTTTGTTGACATGTAAATGGTGAAAAGTCTGGTTCACTTCTGTCCCATTTATTGCCTGGGCAACTGTCCCGGTGAATGTTACAGTTCCTGCCCTTTGTAAAAAAGTTCCGCCATTATTGGTCCAGTTCAGCCCAAGAGAAATATCGTAGTTTCCGCTATTGCTGGCATCCAGAATCGCTCCTGAACTTATTGTTAGGGTGTTCTGGACAATCAAATTGCCTCCGGCAGTTGCCCCGACCGTGTTGGTAATATTCAGATAACCATAGCCAGGAGCTGCAACCGGATAAATAACCTGAGCCGTAGCACCTGAATAGGTAATTACACTGGCTGCACCCAGAGTGACGGTAGCAAAACCGGTAGGGAAAGCACCCTGTAAAAGAAAAATTGCAGCAGCAGAATTCGCTACCGAAAAAGTACCGCCATTTCCATTACAGGTAAAGAGGCCAATGTCAAGGGTACCAGCAGTAATTGTAAGATTATTTGCAATTGAAGTATTGATCAGAAGAGTAGTTTTACCCGCCAATCCGTTTTCAATCAGATTATAAAATGTAGTACTATTAGCTCCTCCGAGCGTTTGCGGGGTAGTTCTTGTAAAGGTTACAGTACCACTGTTGTGAACAAAAGCACCATCATTTACCCAGTTTCCGGCTACACTAATTATTCCGGAGGAAGCTGTGAGCGTGCTTGTGGCATTTATTGTGAAATGATTAAAAATATGGTTTGATGAACCACCGATCGCCTGTGCAATTCCGTTAAAATTTACGGTCCCTGCACCGGCAGTAAAAGTACCGCCATTGTTGGTCCAGTTTCCGGCAGCATTAATCGTTGTTCCAGCTGTAAAGATTCCTGCAGTTAATAAAGTATTACCATTAATATTAAAAGTTGCCGGGGGAGTAAAGGATCCTAATGTATTGGTGAAATCATTTACAGTAACAGAGGTAGTACTACCGGTAATTGTTAGAGCCAATGATTTATTGACCACAAGATCGTGAAAAACCTGACTTACAACTGTACCGCCAATTGTCTGCGCAACAGTACCCGTGAAAGATAATGTGCCGTTATTATGACTGAATGTTGCGCTATTTGAAAAATTTCCCTTTAAGTTTAGATTCCCTGAAGTTGAAACCAATGTTCCGGAACTAATTGTAAGGCTGCTTATCGTCACATCATTGGAACCAAAACTAAGAGTACCATTTCCTGCTTTCGTTATACTGAATGTACTACCTGAAATAATACCCCCTGCAGTCAGGTTATT
>CAYJAM010000374.1:0-3210 GCA_964367725.1 uncultured Sphingobacterium sp.
ATTTACTATCCTTTCAGTTGCATCCGGTCTACCTCCGCCACTATAAATTAGTATATCGACTGATTTGAATTTGCGAGGAATGGAATTAATAAGGTCGGTAAAACCCTCAATATCCTCTAAGTCAATACTCACGGGGAGCGGCATTTGGCCAGGGATTTGTTGATAGGTTACCTTGGCAGCATAAACAATTATCGGTCTGCCACGAATGGCTTCAATGTCTTTATAACAGGCAAACCGAGCGTCGCGTAAGGTTGTTGTATTTAATAGGCCTTTGGATGCAGCTTCATGAAAAGCTTGCATCGTATTAAACTTAGTACGTTGTGGAGGTGTCGTTGCAGGCATCAAGTGGACTATTTATAGTGCCTGACGTTGAGAATGTGAAAGACACTGTAGGATTAAGTGAATTATTCGTTCTGTCAACAAGATCTATAACACGTTCAACATAGTCAATGACGTCTACCATTTCAGGATTGAAGGTATTAGTATCTTTTAGGTGTTGTAATAAACTACCGTTGATTGGTGTTTGAACTGGCATGTGGTGAGAGAGCGTTTTTTAACTAATTTATTTCAATAAACCAACACAATTTGGTTATTAGCTATTTTAATTTACAAAACTAAATAAATGTACATAAATGTATATAAATGTAATGTCAAATAATAATTATTTATTTTGGAGAGAAAATACGAAAACACTAAATTAACGCATGCAAACGAATGAATTTGATTAATGGGGCAAATTTCGATAAATTGTGGCACAACTCCAATCACTAAATTGTCTCTTTTCGCTTGAAATTTTCCGAATGATGTTTTTTTAATGAATTTATTTTTAGAAGTTCGGCCTGGACAAGTCTATAAATATAACAGCATTATCAAATTTATTAACTAACTATTGATCAGTTTGTAAAATTCCTAGAAAGAGTTTAGCTTATTGCATATTCTTTAAAATAAGCAATCAACAATTTCCAAAAACTCCTTGCCTCCCCAATATATTATCCTTAATTTAATCCTAAGAATCTAATCTTAAGGATTTTATAAAGTTGTACAGCCAAAATAGAATACGATGCACAGAAGAAAAATGTTAAAAATGCTGTCTGCACTTCCTGTGGCGGGTATGTTGCCTCAGGGACTTGCAGCGATGGACCCTGCAGAATCAGTCAATCCGGTTAAACCTATAACTGATCTTTCGGGCAGGACACTGAGCAGCTCAGCTCAAAAATCTCCGATCATCAACGCTTCTGAGCATGTCTGGTTAATGAATGATCCCCGCTTTCCGATCGATCCGGAAATCTCTACCTGCCCGGGAAGTAAACCGCCGCGCGATTATTCTGGTGAACATCTGATCGAAGAGATGAATACCTATGGTATCGATAAAACAGTGATCTCACATGTATGCTATTACGGCAGAAATAATGATTATACCATCCATTGCGTTAAAACCTGGCCCGATCGTTTTGCCGGATTTGGCTTGCTATTTGGGAATCGATTATTTGCACCAAATGATCCTAAAAATCCGGAGCGACTCGAAAAACTGGTCAAAGAGGATGGACTTACCGGTTTACGTCTGAGTCCGATTCAGGATCCGCAACGGGTTTGGATGAATGATCCGGG
Organism: uncultured Sphingobacterium sp.; assembly: GCA_964367725.1. GTDB lineage: Bacteria > Bacteroidota > Bacteroidia > Sphingobacteriales > Sphingobacteriaceae > Daejeonella. Next base: position 1,609 of record CAYJAM010000374.1, read on the forward strand.
TTCTTATCCCTGGTGGAAGAAAGCTGAGGAAATAGGGGCCACTTTCAATATTTTCCTTGCACCACAACAGATTGGTCAGGTGGCCGATATGGCGGAGCGCTATCCCGGAGTGAAGATCGTGATCGACCATCTGGCGATGATGGATATTACTAAACCTGATTCGGAAGGAATTATTCCATTATGTAATCTGGTGAAATTCCCGAATGTGTATATCCGTACATCCATGCATAATCCTTCCAAACAAAAACCACCTTACCGCGATGTATGGCCTTACCTCAAACGGATTTATGATACTTTTGGCCCTCAGCGAATGCTTTTTGCGAACTTTTTTGAATACCTGATCATGAAGGATATTATTCCATTCTTTACTGAAGAAGATAAAGTCTGGATCCTGGGTAAAACAGCGGAAGGGATTTATTTTAATCGTTCTTAACGGGATTTTTATTCCGGGAGATTAGTTGTTTTCAGCAATAACACGCAGTACTACATTACCGATCTTTTGTCGGCTTTCAACGTATTGATAGGCCTCTATTATCTCGTCCAATGGATAAATCCGGTCGATAAGTGGTTTGAATTGCCCACTTTCTGCGAGGTTTTTCAGGAAGATCACATCCTCTTTATGGATATAGGGCATAGGGAATAGAACTTTTTTTCCTTTGGAAAGGAGTCCGTACAATGCCATCCAGACATTTTCACCGTTTTTACCCAGTTCGGTAGAAATATATATTCCATTTTCCTTCAACAGTTTTTTACAGGCTCCAAATGAGCTTTTCCCGACTGCATCGAAGATGAAATCATAGCGCTGATCAGTCCTGGTAAAATCTTCCCGGGTATAATCAATGACCTGATCAGCACCCAAAGAACGTACAAGATCCATATTTGCTGTATTACAAACGGCACTGACTTCGGCACCAAAATGTTTCAAAAGCTGTACCGCCGCCGAACCGATTGCACCTGTGGCACCGTAAACCATAATTTTTTGTCCGGATTCAACTTTAGCCGCCCGGATATTGCATAAGGCATAATGTGCGCCTTCTGTCAATGCAGCAGCCTCTTCAAAACTCAGATTCTTAGGCATCAGGGTCATCGCGTCCTGCTCATCCCTGACCAGGTACTCCGCATGCCCGCCGAAGTGTGTATCGTTATAACCGAACACCTTGTCCCCGGATTTATAATTAATAACCGATTCCCCGACTGACTCAACCGTCCCCGAAAATTCACAACCCAATATTTGCTGTTTGGGTTTAAACAGCCCGCTGAAAAACCTGCTAACAAAATACTCTGCACTCCTGAAACCACAATCGGTACGGTTTACCGTACTGGCATGAACTCTGATCAGAACATCATTTGCTCCTGGAATGGGTTTGTCGATTTCCCGGATTTGAACCACATCAGGCGGACCGTATTGGGTATGGATGGCTGCTTTCATTTTTTGCATGATTGTGCCTTAAATATAAGCTATCCGGCATTTATTTCAACAGTATCGCCAAAATATAGTCCTCCTTATTAGTGATGTTTTGGTATTGGAAATGATCTGCAGATGCTTTTGGCAGAATCAGCCCGGCTCTTCCCGTCCGAATGGCTTCAGCCGGGCGGGCGCTG
>CAYJAM010000375.1:0-3203 GCA_964367725.1 uncultured Sphingobacterium sp.
TGCTTTTTGGGCATAAATTACAGTATTTGGATATTTTCGAAGAAGATCACCTCGTAAGGTTAGAACCAATAGCCCCTGATTGGAAGTGTTTCCGTTATTTCCTAGCGTTTTGTTCCAGCGGTGAATTTCTTCGATATCCGGGGTGTCTGAAATTGAATCCCAGAAATACCGAAAATAGGATCCCTTTTGATCCGTAGGAAACCCTCTCCATAATAATTCCCTGGAAAATTCATGGTTAAGGCCCAGCATATATGCTTCAATAAAGCGCTGATTTGTTTCCAGAAGTGTTACACTGTTTTGCTGCAATAACTTGAGATTCGGGACGAAATTTTCTTCCGCAAGTTCTTTGAGAGGCAAATACATTGGGAGTTTAAACTCAGGATAATCCATAACAGGATAAAATTGTTCTGAATATTTTGACCAATACTCTTTACTCAGAGGATACATTTTATCAAGCCGTGATTTCAAACGGGGCAGGGCCTCAATAGCTTTTAGGAGGGTATTTGAAGTTTGATTTAATATAAGTGAAATACTTTTTTCAGCAGGAAATGCATCTGGCATTTGCAAACTGATGTTTTTATTCAGCACTGCATTTTTGAATAATGAGAAATCTTTTGCTGCGGTGGTCTTTATTGCACTTAATTGTAATGACTTTGCTGCAAACAGCGATTTGGGCGCCTGTAACTTAAAGGTTGCCGGACTTACTTTAAGTGTATCAGTAAAGTCCTTATTCATTCCCAATGCAATATTCAATTTTTGTTTTACAGCAATTTGTTCAGCAGGCTTCAAAGCCTTGAACTTTGTATCTGCTGCCATTGAACTTTGAATTGCCTGATCAATTCCAGAAGAAAGTGTAAGATTTAATGTTTTTACGTTAAGGGAGCTTATCTGCAATTTTTGCTGATTCAGACCACTAATTAATGGCGTAGAGAAAACTTGTTTTGAATTTTTACTTACTTTTTGAATCCTCCATGTATTTCTTGAAACCTTTTTAAATAAATTGGAGACAATGGCATTTGGTACCGGACTTTGGTTAACATCAGTGAATAAGGTTTTTCCATTTCCAGACTTTATTTTTTTACTTAACAAATTTCCAAAACCAAGTAATTGTTCCTGTTGAAAGCGTTTTATGCTATTTTTAATGATTATGTTATTCAATTCTACCGCAAGCTGGAGCCTGCTTATTTTTTCATTTACCAGTTTGAGCTCATCCAGCTGCTGCCATGCTGCGTCCATAAATTCCTCCTGATATTTCTGAATTACCTTCGTTCCCATAGCTGCCGCAGTACGGTATCTTGGATCCAGATTTACCTCATGAATCCAGTTATTCCTGGTTGAAGCAGGTAAGGGTTCCGCGCTATTCTTTTTGTAAAGTAGCTCGTCGCTTGCAGCATACCATTGTCCATAAATTGGCATAGTAATAACCGGTTCTTTATCTTCATCAAGCTGAACAGTCAGCTTAGAAGCCATGGAGCTCTGCCAGGTATGTGGATTTTGAGGTGCTTCCCAATTCTCATAATCGCTGATCTTTTGTTTAAGATCAGATGTCAGGGTATCCTGGGGAGCACGAAGTGCACCTGGCATATGTAATGTTTTAAAATCATTGCCGTCTTTAATGCCCTCAGCAACAATTTCCCGATACCCGGTTCGCTCATCCGCAGCTTTTGGTTTCAGTTGCCTTACCAGGTACTCAAAATCTCCTGAATTTCCTGTTGCAAATCGCCAGCTATAATAAAATGGGAATACAGTTTGGTCTTGTCCCCAAGAGTATTGGTTTACCGGTGTACCGACAGCCTGGTCGTACATTCCAATTCCGGCCAATCGGCCAGTTTCAAAAACCGGAATCAAAAATGCAATATATGAGGTCTTGGTTTTCAGTCGGCGAGGACAAAGTATTCGGGAATAGCAAAAATCGCCGCTATCATCTAAAGCTGTCTTTAAGTTATTGAGCACACTTCCCTCAGGTGCAGTACCATTGGCATTGGCTTTGGTAATTAGGTCTTTGTTAGTATGAACGTGTGCCCATGCATGAAGGTTTTCTGGGGCACAAAAGATAGAATTTCGTTCGGCTAAATCCGTTAATTGAAAAGAGGGTAGCAGGCCTGAATCAGAATCTGCACTGACCGGAATTAAAGTAAATTCTTTTTCTTCCAAAACGACTAATGCAAGCCATGGAGTCAGTAATGGATTTGTAGAGCTGGTACCTGTACTGTTATTTTGGCTTGTAGGTGAAAAACGCCAGGGCAGGTCTTCATCATAGAATTCAATGGCCGCCAGATAATTGGGTTCAAAATTCGTGATACCTTCAGGAGGGTCGGTACGGATAATACTTCTTGAATCGATACCACTTACATCCCCCGGTCCATACAAGTGAACAGTGTTTGCCGGAAGTATTTCTGTGCCTGAATCCAGTTTCAAACTGATCTGTGCTTGCAGTGATGCGCGCATCATAACAGCAGAGACTGCTTTTTTCTCAGAGAGGTCGCTTACTCCAGCAACAGAATTGGCATATCCCTTCCTGATAAATGATGTAAATGAATAATAATTTTCTCCTGCCATGATCTTTATTTTTCGATGACCGTTAATCCTGATCTTAATGCTTCATTGCCTGAACTAATATTGTTCAGATATTGTGATGCCTCTACAAATGAGTTAAATGAAGCTGTAGTATCGATAAGTTTATGATCGTTAACATTTACAACCTCAAAAACCAGGTCTTTTGCTGCAGTTTTAATGACAGATTTACCCAATGCTGACCTGTATTTCTGTGATAATTTAGATTTAGACGCTGCTGAACCTCGCAATAATTCGGTGAACTTCTGGGTCTTGAATGAAGCAAGGCCTTTTTTCTTTTCCTTATCAATCCAGATTTGTTCGTATTCCTGGCTCCTGCGGACTGTTGATCCTATTTTGAATGAACTAGTCCCTGAATTCCAGGTGGCTTTAACCCCGCATTTCATAGATTCGAAGGAAGGTTTTGAGATCTTTTCCTGATCACTGAGTTCAAGGTATTGTCCGATGGCAAATGTGTCACTGATATCTGAAAGTTCAGAACCAGCGCCGCTGATATTTAAAGCGGAGATCTGGACTTCATGAATATCGCTGATCATCTGATTTCCCAGTTTCTCAAGCTTCATCTTGAAGGGCACCAGTTTTTGCGAAATGATCAGATTGCCATTCGGATAAATGATAAATGGTTCAGC
>CAYJAM010000376.1:0-3193 GCA_964367725.1 uncultured Sphingobacterium sp.
TCGGTTCGGTATTTATGCTGCTTGTAATTATCGGCTTGTACTTCTCTGTAGTGAATCCTGCAACAGGCAACCATACCTTTAATATGATCCTGATGATGGATCCGGTTAATTATATTGAAGGTTCGGTATTCTCAGCCATCGCGGGACAAAGTATTTTTGGAATATCGGCCAGATTACTGGCTTTTATTGTGCTTTTTATTGCTTTTGCGATCAAAGTTCCTATAGTTCCTCTTCATACATGGTTACCAGATGCTCACGTGGAGGCTCCAACACCTGTTTCAATTATTCTTGCCGGTCTGTTGCTTAAAGTTGGGGGTTATGGTATTCTGAGGATATGCTTTAGTATTTTCCCCGATTCTGCTATTCAATCTGCCTGGTGGATTGGTTTGATCGGACTCATTTCAATCCTTTATGGAGCGATGAATGCATTGGCTCAGACTGATTTAAAACGGTTGATCGCTTATTCTTCTGTTTCCCATATGGGTTTTGTACTACTTGGTATTGCATCGGTAACAACCGAAGGAATAAGTGGTGCGATGCTTCAGATGATCAGCCATGGAGCACTGTCGGCAATGCTCTTCTTTCTTGTAGGAATGATATACAGCAGGGTTCATGACCGTGAAATTTCTAATTTCAGAGGTTTAGCTGAGTTGATGCCTCAATTCACATTTTTTGTGATGATTGCCTTTTTTGCATCTCTTGGATTGCCGGGATTTTCGGCATTCATGGCCGAAGCTTTCAGCCTGATTGGTGCATTTACCTCTGAAGATGTCAATGGTCTTTTACCAAGATGGATGGCAATGGGGGCCTCCGTTGGGATTTTACTTAGTGCTGCCTATTTCTTGTGGACATTGCAGCGGATGTTCTTTGGCCAGATTCGTTTGAAGGGGGGAGATGTCTGGAAAGATCAGCTAGTTGATGTTAAGACCAGGGAAAAATTTGCATTGGTGCCTCTGGCAATGCTTGCTTTGCTTTTGGGGATATTTCCATCCCTGCTATTTGAAAAAATGAATGCCTCAGTTCTGGCATTGGTTCAGTTAATTACCGGATAATGAATGATCTGATGCCATATATTCCATCATCCATCAGGGATTCATTAGCGAGTTTGTCTTTTTTTAGCGCCGAAATAAGTTTGATTTTGGGTTTCATTTTGGTAATTCTTGCTGATCTCTTTTTTAGCAAACGATATTCCCAGATAAGTTTTATCCTCACACTTCTTACTTTATTACTGGCCGCATATCAAAGCAGCGGATTTCTGAAAATTGACAGCACTCCGCTGTTTGGAGGAATGATCATTATGGATCATTTGTCTATATTATTTAAGTTGCTCTTTTGTCTGGCCAGTATACTGTTTGTTTTATTCCTTCGATTTAACCGTGCTTTCCAGAGCCATGATAAGGGTTTTGGAGATATGTATGCCATTCTGCTTGCGGTTCATCTGGGACTTAACCTGATGGCTATGTCAGCAAATTTGCTGATGGTATATCTGTCATTAGAAATGGTATCCCTTGGATCCTATTTAATGGTAGGCTATCTTTCATCAGGGCAGAGGCAGACAGAAGCTGCGATGAAATACGCTCTCTTTGGAGCTGTTTGTTCAGCTATAATGCTTTATGGAATCTCATTGCTTTATGGATTTACGGGTACACTTTATTTAAATGATCCTGCATTTTTATCCGGATTGAAAAGTTTACCCATTATGTCCTCAGGTCTTGCCCTTACCATGGTGTTTATCGGGATTGCATTCAAACTATCACTTGTACCCCTCCATTTCTGGTCGCCTGATGTTTACGAAGGTGCTCCAACACCGGTCACCGCATTCCTGTCAACTGCTCCCAAAATTGCAGGATTTGCTGTGCTGATTAAGTTTTTGGAAATATTCTATGATCCGGTGTCTAAGACACTGAGTTCTGCCATACTGGATTTGAATTATATCCTCGCATTTTTGGCTATTTTGAGTATGCTGCTCGGAAATTTTGTGGCTATCTGGCAAAATAATGTTAAACGGATGCTGGCTTATTCATCAATTGGTCATTCCGGATTCATGCTGATGGCTTTGTTTATTTTTTCAACAAGTGGATTTAAAGCTATAATATTCTATATGACCATTTACGTGATCATGAATATGGCTGCATTTCTGATTGTTGATGAAATTGAAGAAAAAACAGGGAAACAAAATATTGATGAATACAAAGGTTTGGGGAAAAAGAATAGTTTAGTGATGATCAGTCTGCTGATTGTTCTTATATCACTAACAGGTTTGCCACCAACAGTTGGGTTTACGGCAAAATTTTTAGTGTTCTCTTCGGCTTTGGAGGCTTATAATTTGTCCGGTTCACCAATTCTGCTGATCATGATCATTATAGCATCGCTAAGCACTGTAGTTTCATTGTTTTATTATTTTAAGATTCCTTTGAATGCATTTTTGAGAGAATCACCTGATCCGGTTCAGCTTTCGGTTAGTTCTGCGAAAGTATATATGGGTGTATTTCTGGCATTTTGCCTGCTGCTCCTGATCCTCTTTCCTTCACTAATAGAGCAATTTATATAGTAGAGCTCAAATGTTAGGAAATATGGCATTTTCTTGAAGATTTAGGAATGATTTCATTGGCTTCTTAGGTATTAAATATCTATTTTTGCATTCTCAGAACTTACTATGAGTGATTCGATTAAACATGAGTGTGGTATAGCACTTATCCGTCTTTTAAAGCCTTTATCTTATTATCAGCAAAAATATGGAACAGCACTTTACGGGCTGAACAAATTGTATTTGCTGATGGAAAAACAGCATAACAGGGGGCAGGATGGTGCCGGAATTGCTACGATCAAACTTGATGTTCAGCCGGGTAAGCGCTATATCAGTCGTCATCGGGCCATGGGCGCAAATGCAGTTGCAGAAATCTTCGAGTATGTTCAGAAAAAATTCGCGGATGTCCACAATGAATCCCCCGAATTATTGCAGGATACTGATTGGCTGAAAGAAAACGTGAGTTTTACCGGTGAAGTACTGATGGGACATTTACGTTATGGTACTCATGGAAAAAATAGTATTGAGAGCTGCCATCCATTTTTACGTCAGAATAACTGGATGACCAGAAATCTGGTTGTGAGCGGCAATTTCAATATGACCAATGTTGATGAATTGCTTGAGCAGTTGTTTGAACTCGGGCAGCATCCTAAAGAAAGAACGGAT
>CAYJAM010000377.1:0-3179 GCA_964367725.1 uncultured Sphingobacterium sp.
AGAAGATAGAATTTATATAAATCATGATGATGTTTTAACGTTCACAATTTCTCTATTAGAATATCCCAAGTTCAGAAACATACTAGCGAAGCGATACCCTATAATTTTTATTGATGAATATCAGGACACAAACGATTTGCTTGCAAATAGCATTAAGACACACTTTTTGGATACAAATAATGGTTTATTACTAGGTTTTTTTGGCGACCATTGGCAAAAAATTTATAATCGTGTGATTGGAAAAATCGAACACGAAAATTTGACAATGATTGGTAAAGAGGCGAATTTTCGATCCGTTCGTCCAATTGTAGACGTTTTGAATTCTATGCGACCTGATTTACCCCAAAATTACAAAGACCCTGCTTCTACAGGAAATATAAAAGTATACCACTCCAACGATTGGGTTGGTGTAAGACGCACAGGCGCTGGAGGACATTGGACTGGGGATTTGCCAGAGCCAGATGCACATAGGTATTTCATAAAAACGAAGGAACTATTAACGGCCGAGGGATGGGACTTTGAAAGTGAAAAGGCTAAGGCCAAGTCCAAGGTGTTAATGTTAACTCATAATGTCCTTGCAACGGAACAAGGGTACAAAAATCTCGCATCAGTCTTTCCTTACAACGAAGCATTCATAAAAAAGGAAGATCCATATATAGCCTTCTTTGTCGATATTTTAGAACCCGCATTGAATGCATACAAAGAAAAGAAGTATGGCCAAATGTTTTTAGCTTTAAACGAGAGAGTAGCAATCAATTCCGTTTTGCATAAAAAACAATGGGCTGATGCGATGGATGGACTAGTTCAATTACAAGAAAATGGTAGCATTGGCGAAGTTATTAATCATATATCAGAACATGGAAAACCGCGTTTTTCTGATCGTGTGAGAGACAAAGAAAATAAATTTGCTGAATGGGAGATTGACGCACCGGTAGACGCGGTTGAATACGATCTTATTAAAAGTTTAAAAGCCGTAAAATATAGAGAAGTAATTGCTTTGGCAAAATTTTTATCTGGTTATACGCCATTTAATACCAAGCACGGTGTTAAAGGAGCAGAATTTGATAATGTGCTGGTTGTACTAGGTCGAGGTTGGAACAGCTATAATTTCGCTGAATTTTTAGAACTATCGCAGTTATTACCAAACATACCTGCAGCTAGAAAAGATGCTTATGAGAGAAACAGGAATCTTTTTTATGTAGCATGTTCCAGACCGAAAGAAAACCTTTGCTTGCTGTTTACACAGATATTATCCGAATCTGCGTTAGCAACTTTAGAGCAATGGTTTGGTTACGAAAACATTTCCTCATTACCTATGCCGTAACTTCATCACTCCGAAATTATGACCTTTTATTTCCTCATTAAATTCAACGAAAACCGCCCTTCTTATCCCCCATTTAAACAATTTTGATTTGAGTATACCCCACCCTCACCTTTCATCCCATTTTTCCCCCATCCCATCACATTTATTTTCAGCAAGTTTTCTATCGGCTTAATATTGATCCTACATTCAAACCCGATTCTAAAATAAAAACATGAAGCCTTATTTATTCCTTCTGATCTGCTGCCTTACTTATCTCTCCTTCGGACAAACCAAAACTATTTACCCGCCCTTCCTCAGCATAAAGGATGTTACCTTCAAAAGTGCCGGAATCACATTGGAAGGCACCATATATAAACCCCGGAATCCGCAAGCCGCGCTCGTTTTGGTGCATGGCTCCGGACAGGAAACAAGAATGCTCAGGATGGCTTCAATTTTAGCAGAAAAGGGCATTGCGGTCTTAACTTATGACAAACGCGGAGTGGGAAAATCTGGAGGAATATATGCCGGACCTGAAGTCGGCACAAATAACATTGATTCGGCAAATCTTAATCTACTGGCTTTAGATGCAAGTGCAGCATCTAACACACTTTTAAGGCATCTGCCTCGAAAAGATGTGCCTCTGGGCTTAATGGGTTTTAGTCAGGCCGGCTGGATAATTCCTATTGCTGCTAAAATTAATCATGAGGTCAACTTTATGGTCGTTTTTAGCGGACCGCTTGTTAATACTCTTGAACAACTGCGATTTCAGTTCTATACGAATGGAAATCCCGGATTCTGGGATACACATACCGAAAATGAGGCAAGGGAACATGTACGCAATGATCCTGACCGCTATCAATTTGCAGCTACTGATCCGCAGGATGCCCTCAACAGACTCTCCATCCCCGGACTTTGGATTTTTGGAGGAAAAGACATACAAATTCCGGTAGGCTTATCAATAGAAAAGCTCAATCTGCTAAAAGCCAAAGGTAAACCCTATGAATACCGCTTATTTCCTGAACTGACACATAATACCGCCTCCTCTAAATCACCTGAAACGATTAACAATGCTATTCAGTGGATTCAAATCACTGCAGAACGTATGAAAAAGGAATAATGGGCTTGAGCTTTTATAAGTGATTGAGCCCCTGATTTTGCTTTACTAAAGTTTTGAAAGTTTTAATCAGCATCCCTTATCTTTGTGTATGGATGAACCTTTTGATATTTTTATAGGATTAACAACCTATTCCGTATTTCCGGAAGAGGATAATACATTTACTGTTTTCAAAGAAGGCAAAGAATATATCCACATTCAAAAGGATACAGAAGGCGTATGGTTAAAACTCGATTATGAAACTGACCTTCCAATTTTTGATGAGGATCCTGAGGTCAATGATATTGGTCGCCAGATAAATTTACACCAGGCCGATTAGTATTATCATTATTTGTTCATCAACAAAGAATGAACTTTTAATAAAAAAGGCCGTTCCGGAATCCGGAGCGGCCTTTTGAGTCGTTAGGAGAATAATTATTTCAACTCTATCAAACGTGAAGTGTTTTTAGCTTCTTCACGTTTACCGATGTCGAGTTTAAGTATTCCGTTTTCATAGCTTGCTTCGATCATATTCAGATCAGCCTGCTCCGGAAGATTAAAGGACCTGACAAAGGATGTAAAGCTATATTCACGACGGGTATATCGCTTGCCTTCTGAAGCATGTTCCTCATTATCCTGGTAGGAAATATTCAGGATTTGCCCCTCTACATTAATTTTAAAACAGTCCTTTTTTAATCCTGGAGCAGCCATTTCTACATGGTAGAAGTCGGCACTCTCACTTGAATTCACGGCAGGCAGCGAGCCTGGAATTCTTTCACTGAA
>CAYJAM010000378.1:0-3151 GCA_964367725.1 uncultured Sphingobacterium sp.
TACGCAAAGTGATTGTTGATCAAACCTGGTATCCGGAATGGAATTCTAATTTCATTTCAGAGGAGGGCCGTAAAAAATTAGGAATATAGATTGAAAAATGAACTAATCGGATTTTGGTTTAATTATAATATGCTTTTAAGATTTCTACCGTGAAAAAAAATAGTTCCTCTAAATCAGTGCTTCAGGAAGCAGCTTCAGGAAAAGCGTCCGAACCCCTAAATGCTGATGGGATGAAGCGCCGTAAATTTTTGGGTATGGGCCTATTGGGTATTGCCGGACTTAGCTTGCCGCTTAGTAATAAAGCTTCAGGAAAAACTGCTATTGAGAATTTTGGAAATGAATCTGTTTCAATCGCAGAATCTGTCTCCAGTCAGTCGGATAGTTTTGAAGATAAGATGAAAATGCTTCAGAAGGCCTGGGATAAGAAGGATTACCGCCTTGCACGCGCATTGACTAATTCACTTCGTATTTCAGAGCTTCAGGCTCAGGCTGATCATGAGGATTTGGGAACTCCATTGATTGGTGCAAATCAATTTGCTGCTGTTGCTTCACTTCCTGCTGCCTGGAAGAACTGGGCAAAGGGCTGGAAGTATTATAAAGTTGTGAACCTTGAGGAGAAGGCCGGCATTCAGCGTAATGCAGAACCTGTAGAGGTTTTGCTGAGCTTTCAGGCTGTACAAACTGCTTCACTTGCACGTGAGATCCGGGTTGCAGAAATAAAGGATGGTGTTTTAACAGAAGTAATATCACAGGTCTTTTCAGAAATTAGACGAGGAGCTGAAAAGATCTGTAAACTTCTGTTTCTTGCGGATAATCAGGGTAAAGAGAAGCGGACTTACCTCATTTTTTATGGTAATCCGGATGCAGAACTTCCTAATTATCAATCTGATCTGAAGGTTACAGGTGAAGGTTACGGATTGGATATTGAGAATGAGTATTTCACAGCTTATCTTTCAAAGCAAACCGGTCAGCTGGCCAGATTGATCCTGAAGCGTGAGCATGGATTAGAGGTCTATTCCGGTGGTCAGGGGCATGGAGAACCGGCAGGTATCGATTGGGCACATGATTATGTGACTGAAGATAACTTTCAAAAAGTGCGAATCTCTCTTTGGGAGGAATGCCCAGACTTTGAAATTGTAAGAGGCCCAATCTGTACGATCATCCGCCGCTGGGGTTTACCTTATTCTCCGGTACATCCGGTATTCTCTCCTGCCAGGATGAATATGGATATTGAGTATCGTTTTTATGCCGGTTTACCTTATTTCCACAAGTTTGGCCATATGTCTGCACTTAAGACATTTGATATGGTTTATATACGCGATGATGAATGGGTCATTACCGGACAGTCATTTACTGATCAGTTATGGATGAATTCTGATGGGAAGATTCAAATTGGGGTGGTGCCTGAAGAATCAGCAGATAAAATATGGGGAGTTGGCTTTTTTAATAAAGACACAAAAGATTCTTTTATCGGTCTCTTTCTTGATCATCATACTGATGGATTTCAGGAACCAAGTCATAACGGTTCTCCTAGTTTTTATTACAAATGGCATGGTCAGTTCTGGCAACGTATGCCTGTTCCTAAAGGGGTAAAAACGATACCGGAGGGAGCAGTGTTTCATCAAAAGAATGCTTATGTCACGCTTCCTTTTGATGCTAAAGATGGACCTGCAAAGATCGAAGGTTTGAGAAGAGAGCTGATGAATCCACAGCTTGTGTCTGCAAGTTTACTTCAATCCAATACTATTGCAAAGGATAGCCCAACACGCCTGGCCCGGTTAGGAGAGGCTCAGGATAGCCCGATTCCAAAAGAATTGATCTGGAAGGCACTAAGAGATGTTAAAGATCCCCAATTCTATAAATCAGATATCAGTATTGTTGATCTTGGATTAGTCTATGATGTAACAGTAAGGGGAAGTGTAGTAAAAGTATTAATAGCTATGCCTCACAGAGGTCGCCCACTCGGAACCTATTTTGCTTACGGATCCAATGTCGTGCATCCAACCACTTCTAAAAATATTCTGACAGCTGTTTATGAAGTTCCAGGTGTTAAAAAAGTTATTATGGAACAAACCTGGTATCCGGGATGGAGTTCGAATATGCTGACTGATGATGGTAGAAAGAAGCTTGGAATTTAATTGCTGAGAAATGAAGTATATTTTTTAGAAAAAAATTAATGTTTTAATTAATAATGAAAAACTTTAAAATACCCAGTGCCGACCAGCTTATAAATCCTGAGAACAAGTCTGAACTTGAATTTCCCGAAGCTGGAATGTCTGCGATTAAGCGACGAAAATTTCTTGGTATGGGTTTATTAGGTGTGGCCGGACTTAGTTTACCTATTGCCAATAAAGTAGAAGCTAATACAGCAATAGAGAATTTTGTAGCTGAATCTGTTTCAATAGCAGAATCTGTCTCAAGCCAGTCGGATAGTTTTGAAGATAAGATGAAAATGCTTCAGAGGGCCTGGGAGAAGAAAGATTATCGGCTTGCAAGGGCATTGACCAATTCACTTCGTATTTCAGAAATACAGGCTCAGGCTGATCATGAGGATTTGGGAACTCCATTGATTGGTGCAAATCAATTTGCTGCTGTTGCTTCACTTCCTGCTGCCTGGAAGAACTGGGCAAAGGGCTGGAAGTATTATAAAGTTGTGAACCTTGAGGAGAAGGCCGGCATTCAGCGTAATGCAGAACCTGTAGAGGTTTTGCTGAGCTTTCAGGCTGTACAAACTGCTTCACTTGCACGTGAGATCCGGGTTGCAGAAATAAAGGATGGTGTTTTAACAGAAGTAATATCACAGGTCTTTTCAGAAATTAGACGAGGAGCTGAAAAGATCTGTAAACTTCTGTTTCTTGCGGATAATCAGGGTAAAGAGAAGCGGACTTACCTCATTTTTTATGGTAATCCGGATGCTGAATTGCCGAATTACCAATCTGATCTGAAGGTTACAGGTGAGGGTTACGGATTGGATATCGAGAACGAGTATTTCACTGCCTATCTTTCAAAACAAACCGGTCAGCTTGCCAGATTGATCCTGAAACGTGAGCATGGATTGGAGATCTATTCAGGTGGACAGGGGCACGGAGAACCCGCCGGTATTGATTGGGCTCATGATTATGTGACTGAAGATAATTTTCAAAAAGTTCGG
>CAYJAM010000379.1:0-3137 GCA_964367725.1 uncultured Sphingobacterium sp.
TTGTCATTGCGAGCCCGCCTGACCGGACGGGCAGGGAGGCACGACGAAGCAATCTCATGGTTTTTGTTACTCAAAGTTTTGGGATTGCCGCGCTACGCCTGCCTACCGCAGGCAGGCTCGCAATGACAAAAACACAAGGCTCTCAATAGCAAATCAATTTTAAGAATAAGCCAATTCAGGCCGGAATCTCCTTGTATACCCACTAATAACTGTCATGGCGGGCTCGACCCGCCACCTCACTCAGTGTTGACCAATTCCTAGTTTCATCGGGCTCGACCCGCCACCTCATTGCTAGCTCGTACATCAAACCCCCTCCCTCAGCCTCTCTCCCAATTCATCCGGCAGCGGACTCTCCTCAATTGCTTTTGCTGCTTTTTCTATATCATAATCAAAGCGAATGAATTCTACCTTAATCGGATTATCAGCAGAATCATCCAGACTAAGCATCACATAACATCCCTGCGGATTTCCATCTTTGGGCTTCCCAACCGAGCCGATATTGATCACCTGTTTATCCGGATTGATAATCCGGTGATAAGGTTTATGAGAATGCCCGACACATAAGATATTGGCACCAGCCTCATTCATCAGCTCCTCCACATAGGCTGAATCGGTATTTTCAAGAACATACTCCACAACACTTCTCGGACTTCCATGAACCATCAGAATATTAAATTCCTTGGCATTTAGCTTAATTTCCAGTTTAATATGCGATGGGAGCGTCAGAAGATAAGCTCTGTTTTCCGGTTCGATGATATGATAGGCGTAATCTTTTCCTGTTGAACCTAATTCCTCTTTCCTGATCTGGGGCAGTGCTTTAACTTTCAGGTCATGATTGCCAACAAGCGTCGCAATCCCCCGCTTCCTGAGCTCATTGATGATCTCATTTGGCCAAACATTGTAGCCTACCAGGTCGCCCAGGCAATAGATTGCATCTGCTTTTCGGCTGTCCAGATCTTTTAAAAAAGCTTCAAATGCCGGAAGATTGGCATGAATATCTGAGAAAAGGGCAATCTTCATTCGGTACTTGCTACAGGTTTGTAATATTTATTCCGAAGCCAGAAGGCAACATTAACCAATGCGATTAATGCCGGGACTTCTACCAGCGGACCGATTACTCCGGCAAATGCCTGACCAGAGTTAATTCCAAATACTCCAATGGCGACTGCAATGGCTAACTCAAAATTATTGCCGGCTGCTGTAAAGGCTATAGATGCATTTTGAGAATAATCGGCACCCAATGCCTTTCCAAAAAAGAAGCTGACCAGGAACATAATGGCAAAGTAAATGACCAGTGGTATCGCAATCCTGACCACATCAAAAGGGATTTGTACGATTAATTCACCCTTTAGACTAAACATAACAAGAATTGTAAAAAGTAAGGCGATCAGCGTAATTGGTGAAATAAAGGGAATGAACTTCTTTTCGTACCATTCTTCACCATTTAATCGGATTAGACCATAGCGGCTGATAACTCCCGCAGCGAAAGGCAAACCCAAATAGATCCCGACTGATTTCGCAATTTCCCCGATGGTGATATTCACTTCTGAACCCTCAAAGCCAAAAACCGGAAGCAGGAGCGTAATGAAAACATAAGCATAAACACTGTATAAAAACACCTGGAAAATGCTGTTTAAAGCAACCAAACCGGCAGCATATTCCCGGCTTCCCTCAGCAAGTTCATTCCATACAATCACCATTGCAATGCAGCGGGCAAGTCCGATTAAAATTAAACCGACCATGTATTCAGGCTTATCAGCGAGAAAGGTTATTGCAAGAAAGAACATAAGAAGCGGTCCGATGATCCAGTTAAGGATCAGAGAAACACTCAATACCTTTGTATTGCGAAACACTTCTCCGAGGTTTTCATATTTTACTTTCGCCAGGGGTGGATACATCATCAATATTAATCCGATAGCTAAGGGGATGTTTGTTGTCCCGCTCGAATAGGAATTAATAAAGCCGGCACCCGAAGGGATAAAATAACCTATGGCTACACCTGTTGCCATCGCAAGGAATATCCATAAGGTTAAGTAACGGTCGAGGAAACCTAGTTTTTTCCGTTGATGCGCCGGAGCACAGTTGGTTGCTGACATGGTAGTCTTTGTTTATGGATGCATTTGATAATTCCAATTACATTCGACCCCTTCAGGGTCGGGATTTCCGTACTAATAATTCTATAAACATTTGACCCCTTCAGGGTCAGTAATCAAATTCCTAAAGTGTATATTTCTTGAACTGTTTCCTGAGCATTTGCTAATTATCTAATTATCAAATTTTCTCAATTACCCTATCTTCTTCTGAACAAACTCCGCCGAATACACCTTAATCATCTCTCTTACTCTTCTAAACTCCTCCATGATCTCTTCCTCTGTTCCTTTGGCTTTCGCCGGATCCGGGAAATTAAAATGAAAGCGTTCCACATTTCCGGGGAAGTATGGACAGGCCTCATTCGCATTGTCGCAAACGGTGATCACATAATCGAATGGGATGTCGAGGTACTCATTTACATTATTGGAGGTATGTTTTGAGATATCGATATGATCTTCGGCCATCACATTAATGGCTCTCGGATTCACCCCATGAGTCTCAATTCCTGCGCTGTAGATCTTTGCTTTATTACCTGCATAATGTCTCAGATAACCTTCTGCTATCTGACTTCTGCAACTATTGCCTGTGCAGAGTACGAGTATGTTTTTCATCTAATTTAATTCCAATTAATGGTGCTTCTATAAATTTAATTACTGGCAACAGATGGTTTCACCTTTATAATTTGCCAGAAAATCCTGCAGCGTTGATTCCAATACCTTCCAGGTATCCGGGTCAATGCAATAGCATACGCTTGTCCCCTCGATCGAACCTTTAATCAGTCCGATGCTTTTTAATTCTTTAAGATGCTGTGATATTGTTGCCTGCGCCAGACCTAATTCACCAACCAGATCCCCGCAGATGCAGGTATTTGAGATCATGATCCGTTGAAGAATAGCAATCCGTGCAGGATGAGCCAATGCCTTTAGCAGCATAGCCAACCTGTTCTGTTCTTTGCTAAAGATATCCGCTTTGGTTAGTCCCATAATTGTATATTGCAATATTACGATTGATTATTGTAAACTGCAATTTTATTTTGAAGGGTTGAG
>CAYJAM010000380.1:0-3119 GCA_964367725.1 uncultured Sphingobacterium sp.
ACTACTCAGTTATGTACCATGCGTGATACTTTCGGTTATTATGACGGACTTGGAGCTGAGGTATTGGCAATTTCAGTTGATTCACCATTTACACTGGCTAAGTTTAAAGAATTAAATAACTATCAGTTTCCTCTTTTGTCGGATTTTAACAAGGAAGTTTCAAAAGCATATGGGGCCTATTATGATGAATTCGTATTCAATCTGAAGGGTGTAGCTAAAAGGGCTGCATTTGTTTTGGATGAGGATCATCAGATTGTTTATGCCCAGGTACTCGAATCAGCAGGTGATCTTCCTGATTTTGATGCAATTCGTGCAGCCCTGAGCTAAAACATCAAAAAGGTTTAGAGAATTTTAAGACCTGATTTTTAACTGATTGGCTTTTTTTCAAAAAAACTATGTTAGTTTGAAAAGAAAGCATATTTTTGCAGTCCGTTAAAAAAGGCACCTGTAGCTTAATTGGATAGAGCACCTGACTACGGATCAGGAGGTTAGGGGTTCGACTCCCTTCAGGTGCACAACGCACATCATTGAAAGCCTTTTCGGAATTAAATCGAAAAGGCTTTTAATATTTTATTAGGTATTTCTGTTTCAAATGAATTAATTTGAATTAGAAAATAATTTACATTCGAATGCTGAACTTAGTATTGTTTGGCCCTCCGGGAGCTGGTAAAGGAACACAATCCGAAAAATTAATTGAAAAGTATCAATTAGTTCATTTGTCAACAGGTGACATTCTGAGATCCGAAATTTCTAATGGAACTGAATTAGGTCTTGAGGCTAAGAAGCTGATGGATCAGGGTGTATTAGTTCCGGATGAAGTTGTAATAGGTATGATCAGCAATAAACTGGATTCAAATAAAGACGCAGGAGGTTTTATTTTTGACGGATTTCCACGTACAGTTGCACAGGCAGAAGCTCTTGATAAGTTATTAGCTTCTAAATCATCGTCAATTTCCGGAATGGTAGCCTTGGTAGTTGAACCGGTAGAACTTGAAAAGCGTCTCTTATTGAGAGGTAAAGATTCTGGTCGTCCTGATGATGCTAATCCTGAGATCATCCGCAAGCGTATTGTAGAATATAATTCCAAAACTGCTCCGGTAGCAAATTACTATAAAGAGCAGAATAAACTGACCAGCATTAACGGAGTTGGAACTATTGATCAGATCTTTGATTCGATCTGCGCAGTAGTTGATACTTATTAATTGCTGAAAATTCTTTAATACATCTTTCTGAGATCAATCAATTTTCTGACCGGATTTTGTTCTCTGTAAATTAAAATTATGTCTCAGAGCTCAAATTTTGTTGATTACGTAAAAATATGCTGTCGTTCAGGACATGGTGGAGCGGGTTCATCCCATTTACACCGTGATATTCTGACCTCAAAGGGGGGACCTGATGGCGGAGACGGTGGGCGTGGCGGGCATATCATATTAAAAGGCAGCAGCCAGCTCTGGACATTACTGCACCTCAAATACAGAAAACATATCATTGCCGAGAATGGATTTCCAGGATCCAGCGGACAGAAATCAGGCCGTACAGGTAAGGATGAGATACTTGAAGTTCCTTTAGGAACTATTGCCAGGGATGCCGAAACGGGTGAAATTTTGTTCGAAATCACAAAAGATGGAGAAACAAAAATTTTAACTCCGGGTGGTCGTGGTGGATTGGGAAACTGGCATTTCAAAACCTCAACGAAACAAACCCCCCGTTTTTCTCAACCCGGTGAATCCGGCAAAGAAGAGTGGATGGTGCTTGAACTTAAGATCCTTGCAGATGTTGGTTTGGTAGGTTTTCCAAATGCCGGTAAATCGACCTTGCTATCTGTGGTTTCTGCAGCAAAACCTGAGATTGCAGATTATGCTTTCACTACCCTTGTGCCTAATTTAGGCATTGTTTCTTACCGTGATAACCGCTCCTTTATTATGGCAGATATCCCGGGAATAATTGAGGGTGCTTCTAAGGGAAAGGGACTTGGTATTCGTTTCCTCAGACATATTGAACGCAATTCTGTTTTGTTATTTTTAGTCCCGGCAGATACCGCAAGGACCATTAAACAGGAATATGAAATCCTGCTCAACGAGCTGGAGGATTATAATCCTGAGCTAATGCATAAGCCGCGTATCCTTGCAATAAGTAAATCAGATCTGCTCGATGAGGAGCTGATGAACGAAATGAAACAGGATTTACCTGCCATTCCTTATGTATTTATCTCTTCAGTTGCTCAAAAAGGGCTGCTTGAGCTGAAGGATATGCTTTGGAAGGTTATCAATTCAGGGTTTGATAATAAGGCTGAATAAATAATATAAAGGCAACCCGATAGCTATCGGGTGACGAATTTTAATGCATGGCGCCTAAGTAAATTCCTAAGGCTTTTCCTGAAAAAATTTTACAGCTCTTTTTCATTCATTTGAATAACTTTGGACATTATCGTCTAACTATGAAAATTGCAATTAACGGATTTGGCCGTATCGGAAGGATTACCCTAAGAGCCCTGTTAGAGAGACATGGACTCGAAATTATTGCGATAAACGATCTTTCTGATACCAAGACCCTTGCTCATCTTTTTAAATACGATTCTGTTCACAGAGGGTTTCAGGGTGAAGTGTCGGCTGAAAATGATCATTTGCTGATAAATGGCCAAAAGATTCGGGTATTTGCTGAAAAAGATCCGTCGAAACTTCCATGGAAGGAAATGAATATTGATCTGGTCATTGAGTCTACCGGAAAATTTACTGATAAAGCCGGTGCTGGTTTGCATTTGCAGGCAGGAGCCAGGCAGGTTATTATTTCTGCGCCCTCATCCGACAGGGAAATTGCTACTGTAGTTTTGGGAGTGAACGAGCATCTGGTTGACCTAAATGCGCCAATTCTTTCAAATGCCTCCTGTACAACCAATAATGTTGCACCAATGGTAAAAGTATTGGATGACCATTGGGGAATTATAGATGGCTACATCACGACAGTGCACTCTATGACCGGTGACCAGAATCTGCATGATGCACCTCATAAGGATCTTAGGAGAGCCAGGGCAGCCTCAGCATCCATTATTCCAACCACTACGGGTGCAGCAAAAGCGATCACTACGATCTTTCCTCACCTCGAAGGTAAACTGGGAGGTG
>CAYJAM010000381.1:0-3111 GCA_964367725.1 uncultured Sphingobacterium sp.
CCCCAAAACCCCAAAACCCCAAAACCCCAAAACCCCTGTTCAATAGAGATGAATGAATATAAATTAAACTCTCAAAAAGACTTAATTAGAATGGAAAGCGCCAAAAATTTGCAATCGAATCATGAAGCCACTTTAAAAGAAGTTGAGGAACTTGAGTAGTTCACTCAGGAAGCTATAAACCGGCACTCACAATGACAGCAGAATTTGTTCCCCATTGAAGAATTCGACATTGTTCCTGCTAAAATCATCAACTCTGACTTAGACCCAAACGCAGCTACTCTAACTGAAGAGGAGTTGAAGCATCAATAAGAAGAGTTACTCAAGTTACAAGAGCATGTGACGAAAAGTCTACAACAAATACAGCAGAAATTGAAGGAAAAGGAAAGACCTTCAAACCTTATGATAGAGGATAGCGATTCTGATATTGAAAGGCAAAGGTCTCCATAGCCATACAGGTCTAACAAACGACAAGACTCTTCAAACAGGGTTGCGCAATCTACTCAAAAGCAGAAGAAAAGAGACAAACTTTGATCAGTCTAGACTTCCTCAGTAGGTATCAAACAAAAGAGAGACACAGTATCAGACCAAATCAAGCAAGCAATAAGTAGGAAGACACCGACTGCCTCTCACAAAGCAAAGTCGAAGGTTGTAGATAAAGGCAGATCATCGGTTGTGGTGACGGCAAAACATCAATGACCAGACAACAAGCTACACGTAAACAAGACTTCGCATATTGAGAAAAGAAATGTTGCTTTAGACATGCCTTGATAAATCAACTCACAAAACCCTAAGTCCTTTAAGAAAAAGGTCCACGAATCTCCTCGTATGACTTGGGAACCCATAAAGAAAGAGCATTCTTCTCAGCTGACTCACCTCGACCAGTCTTGAAGTTCAACTGGATTCAAAAGTCCAGGAGGCAGCAGATTAGCTGATGACTCCAAATTTGGCTTCTCAACTCTTTAGTATAGAAAACTTCAAGTGATCAAAAATGTAAGGCAGTTGAGCATTAAAACATTTCTTGAGACAACTCGAACTCTCCCTAACAAATTCTACTGCTCTGTTCTCAGATGCTTGCTCCACATACTCCGCATCCTTCGAGGTAGGGAAATCGATTAGTTCGAAGTTGATGCCGTCGATCATGATCAAATCATTGAAATCATCAAAGATAGGTACTTCAAAATCATGCAGGAATCTTAAAGTCTACCATAAAAGCTAGAAACTTGTTCATTAGAGATGCATGTTAAGATCTATGATCTAAAAAGGGACTATTTTCACAAATTCACTGATGAAAAAGATCTGTATAAGTTCTGCCTCAAGAGCAAAGAGATTAGGTTTTTGTTATAGGTTATTTTTAGTGTGTTTAATTACTGTGAGGAAGCAATTTAAGGGAATGTGAAAGGGAATTAGAGCTAGCAATAGCTTCATTTATTAAAAGCTGAAGGGTAAAGTAAAGGGAATAGTGGAAGTATGTCCCATTCTCATAATAAGCCTACCTAGAAACTCTACATAGTCAATGAAAAAGCAAAAACATATGGATCAAACGAAAAACCACTGCAAAAGATGATGATTTCCAAAAACTACGAAAATGATGAAATCCCTTTCCAAGATGAATGAAATTACATGAGCATCTAACAGCATGATCAAGCATCAGCTCACCAGCACGATGATTTTGATGATAACAATTATGGTAACATGACAGTACTTGACGCCAGCATTCAGCAAATCGAACAAGAAGTTAATGTTCTCAATAAGTCAATGTCTTCATAGAAGAAAATCAGAGCTAACTGATCGGTCAGAGCTGAACGAGCTAAAAGTCGACAGTTTCGTGATCCTGCTGAGATAGGTAAAACATTGGGGTACGAGGTTGATCTAAATGAGCTTGTGAACCCTCCTCCTTTAATCTATGAAGTTCATGGGGATTAAGAAAGCTAGGAGCATAGAGTGATTAGGAAGTTGAATGAAGGAGCAAAGGAAGTAATCGATAAGAAAGAATGAGTTGCAAAAGGAATAGATCCTTCAACTCCTAAGATGTCTCCAACTAAGAGACTCATTCATCTCAAGAATCAAAAGACCCCTCCCCGCTGAGAGTAAAAGAGCAATGAAAAGTCATTTGTTGATAAAATTCAGTCTTCTGAGAAGCATCATTTTCAAAAGTCACCTTAAGTTCATCGACAAACTCATTGCAAGACAGTCAGCACTCATTACACCAATACAGATAAAGCATACTAATCTTAGAGAAGCCCATCAGACATAAAGATCACCCCTTCTCAAATCGACATAGAAGTCAAGTAAAGGCATGATGCATGAGAAAGTCTCTACACGTAGTAAAATCACCACAGAACTATATAAGGAGTTGATCTTTGAGTTTCTACTCCCATTGAAGCAGTCAACCTAACAAACCCTTTCACAACCTTACCTTTGACCAAGGATGCTTAGAATCCAATAGACAGCGTAGACTTCAACCCTAATAGTGGAATGTTTGATGTGTCGAACGATGAATGAAAGAATAATCAATTGGCGAAGAGTGAGAGTGATGACTTTGAAAGGTAGTCCAGCTCAGAAGATTTTGAACAATTTGTGCTAGACAAAACTCCTGAGAAAAAGCCAGTGAAACCTGAACTTGATATTCTCAGTGAAAAGAGATATAGTGTTAACTCAAATATAGTCTACAAAGAAGACAATCAAATCATTGTTGGTTTAGGCATTCCCAAAATAAATATTGCTCCATCAATTGCTCAAGCTGCCCTTAAAGGAAATCAAGGCGAAAATATTGTAACATTTTGACTGATGAAATGCTAAAAGCCAAATGAGCAATATTTCCAAGATTAAAATGCCTTAGCGGACACTGCAAACAATAACCATCAAAAAGCTTTTGTGTTCGAGTCTGATGATGAAGACGATGAAAATGATCATTGAGAAACTGAGAATGCTGACTATTCTCCTCAAATAAACACATCTGAAAACCCTATTGATGTAAATCATGTTGACTCAATAAGTCACAATTTTGCCTCAATCAGTACTGGCTTGGATACGAATGATATGGAGAGAATCTGACTCTTGAAAGAATAATGAAGGCATATGTAGACTAGGGAGAATGGAGGAAATGGAGAA
>CAYJAM010000382.1:0-1505 GCA_964367725.1 uncultured Sphingobacterium sp.
AGCAAGTGATAGCACCAACTTCTCGGTTTATAAGCAGTTAAGTGATATGATCGAGTCTTCCGAAGGACTTATACATGCAACAGTCTATCTTCAGAAAGCTAATAGCCTTAATTCTTCCGATGGTGATATTGCTTATAGTTATTCCAAAGTTTTAAAAGACCTGAAACAGTTTGAATCGGCTGCAAAAGTACTTGATGAGGCAATCAAAGCAGATTCTACCAATCTGATTCTCTTACGTGGGAAAGCTGAACTGGCCTTTGCTATGAAAGACTGGAATGGAGTAATCGAAATCTGCAGTATCATAATCAGGGATGGTGACCGGAGTCCAAACATTCTCAAAATGCTTGGGGAAGCTTTTTATTCTGTTGGCAAGTACCAACAGGCAATCGACATACTGGAAGGCATGGAAGCCAATGACATGAAAACTGAGTCGACACTGTATTTCATTGCAATGAGTTATAAAGCACTCAAAAACTATAACAAATCGGTTGATTATCTTAATAAAACAATAAAGGAATCAATTTCGCCAAACACAGCCGGGTATTATGCACAGATCGGGGATGTGCTGGAAAAAAGTCAGTTAACCAGAAAATCGCTCGAAGCCTATCAGAAAAGTCTCTTTTTTGATAATAAGCCTCTGACTCTTTATACAATCGCTACAATTTACGATCAGAAACTGAAACAGCCTAAAACAGCCTTAAGCTATTATAAAAGATATATCAATTCAAAGCCTCCTGCTGAGCAGAAGGCTTATATTGAATATTCATCCTACCGGATTTCACAATTGAGTAAATAAATCCGTTTCATGGTATAAAACGTCAATTTTCTACCCGATCGCAGGGACCTATTCCTTATTCCCCATTTCCGCAATCCTCAGCACAAATCATCCAATAGGTTTATTAGTTTTTTGCTCCGCCTTCCATGGCTTCTCTGATATTTTCCTGCTCTTTCAAAGCTTCTATGTTATTTTTCTTACCATAGGTATCTTTAGCTTCCTCAAAGCTGATTAAGATCTCTGCGATTTTATCTAGATTCTCTGCAACATTCTGGTGCATTTCGGGCAAAATCCGCTCAAGTGTTTTATTCCCAAGGTCAAAATTGTCAATTTCGATTTTTCCAATCTTTTGAACGATTGCAGTCTGACTGTTTTTCAGATCTTCCAGTTCATTCGTTATTTTCTCCATCAACTCAAACTTCTTCAGCTTATCCATAGTATTCCTTTGTTTTTATTTAAATAATACAGATTAAAGCAATTATGCTGCCACTAATTTTTGAACTTAAGGGGTTTGGTCTTAAATTGTTAATTATCTGATAATTATCAGATTCTTGGGGCATCAGTTTTAGAGATTTTGACGGGTCAGGCGGGCAACATATTTTCCAATAATATCAAATTCCAGATTTACAGTATCACCGATCCCGAGGCTTTTCATATTGGTATGTTCATAGGTATAGGGTATTATCGCTACAGAAAAAGAATTTTCCTTTGAGTTAACAACTGTCAGGCT
>CAYJAM010000382.1:1605-3108 GCA_964367725.1 uncultured Sphingobacterium sp.
AGGGTATTATCGCTACAGAAAAAGAATTTTCCTTTGAGTTAACAACTGTCAGGCTAATACCGTTAACACAGATTGAGCCCTTTTCGACAGTGATGTTTCCGATTGAAGCATCATAGCTAATGGTATATTCCCAGCTGCCATTCTTCTCAATTAATTCAGTGCAAATACCTGTTTGGTCTACATGACCCTGAACAATATGCCCGTCAAGCCGGCCATTCATCTGCATACAGCGTTCCAGATTCAGCAGATCTCCTTCTTTGAGTTTACCGAGGTTTGACTTATTTAAAGTTTCTGATATGGCAGTCACAGTATGTGTTCCCTCAGCAAGTGCGACAACAGTTAAGCAGACACCATTATGAGATACAGACTGATCTATTTTCAATTCGTTTGAAAGATCAGATTCAATAGTTATTTGGAGATTATCCTGATCTTTTTTCAGATTGGAGACCCTGCCTATTGTTTCGATGATGCCGGTAAACATTTTTTATATTCTAAGATTTAGTATGATTTTCTGTTTTTGTGCCAGGCAGATGCTAGCGGAGTCTGATCAGTATTAGTGCCTGCACTGCTGTTTTGCATCATAAACTCGGCCCCGATCAATGCTGCAATCATTGCTTCCTCCTCATTTTCATTGCTCAAATATTCAGGAAGGAAGTACTTACCCACGAAATGAGTGTCAAATTTACCGGAAATAAATGCTTCATGCTGCATCACAAACTTCCCGAAAGCCAAGGTGGTCTGAATTCCTGTGATGCGGTATTCATCTATCGCTCTGATCATTCGTTCTATGGCTTCAGTCCGGTCTTTACCATAAGTAACCAGTTTTGCAATCATCGGGTCATAATAAATTGGGATTTCCATGCCCTGTTCAAACCCATCATCTACCCGAACTCCTGGTCCTTTTGGGGTAATATAAGTTTGGAGCCTGCCAATATCAGGAAGGAAATTATTTGCAGGATCTTCGGCATAAACCCTTACCTCAATTGCATGACCTCTGATCTTCAGATCTTCCTGTTTGAAACTTAATTTCTCACCCCTGGCTACTTTGATTTGTTCCTTAACCAGATCGATGCCTGTAATCATTTCGGTCACCGGGTGTTCAACCTGTAATCTGGTGTTCATTTCCAGAAAGAAATAATCAAGATTCTCATCCAAAATAAATTCAACAGTTCCGGCACCGATATAATTGCAGGATCTGGCAGCATTTACAGCGCTTTCACCCATTTTTTGTCTTAATTCTTCACTTAGAATGGAGGATGGAGCTTCTTCAACAACTTTCTGATGTCTTCTTTGGACTGAGCAGTCGCGTTCAAACAAATGCACAATATTACCATAATTATCTCCCAGAACCTGAATTTCAATGTGCCTTGGAGAGGAGACATAGCGTTCAATAAAAACGGAACCATCTCCGAAGGCAGAGGTTGCTTCAGAAACAGCTAAATCCATTTGTTCAATAAAATCAGATGGTTTTTCTACAATTCGCATTCCTTTTCCACCGCCACC
>CAYJAM010000383.1:0-3087 GCA_964367725.1 uncultured Sphingobacterium sp.
AATGAGCATATCCCAGACAGGCTCTAACTTCTTCCAGCCAGCGGCATAGGATAAGTGCCGCATTCTGGCTCGCATATCAGGTTTGAGATTAGCACTCTTAAAGAGATTGCTCCAGCTATAAAAATCCTTGTAGGCTCTCCAGTAGCCTTGCTCAAGCTCCTGGGGAGTGAGCCTGGTAGGCTTATACACCACATGCCTGGTGTCATAGAGATCCCAGTTGCGGTGTACCATGCGACCTTCTCTGGTCATACGATTATGCAGCTCAGTACTGGGATAGGGCGTCATGATGTGAAAAGTCGCTGTCTCAATACTCTGACTGACAGCCCAATCCACTGTGCGACTAAAGACTGAACTATCGTCATTGTCCATGCCAAAAACAAAACTACCATTGACCATGATGCCATTGTCGTGGACACGTTTTATAGCTGCATTGTAATCTCGATTGAGATTTTGATATTTATCGTGCTCACTCAAATTACCAGCATCGAGCGTCTCAAAGCCGACAAAACAACTGCGCATACCAGCTCTGGCTGCCTTTTCTATTAAACCGGGTCTGAGTATTGCCTGCACAGTCGATGCCGCCTGGAAGACCTTGCCCATCCCCACCATGCCATCAAATAAAGCATTGGCAAAGCGTTCATTGCCGAGCAAATGATCATCTAAAAAATAAACATGACGCCCTGGTAGTTTTTCAATTTCAGCTAAAGCATCGTCCACCATCTGTGTATAAAAAGAGCGCCCACCTTTGTAAAACGCCTCTTTGTAGCAAAAGTCGCAGGTATGAGGGCAGCCGCGAGAGACCACAATAGAATTAGGACAGAGATAGCGCTCACGCTTAATCAGATCGCGCCTAATAGATGGCTTGCCCTCAAGGGTGCGCACAGTAGAGACATAGCGCTTTTGCGGCCGACGTGCTCTAAAGTCAGCAATAAACTGAGGCCAGGCGTCACCTGCTGGTCCCAGCATAATCGTGTCTGCATGCTCGGCTGCCTCATCGGGGAGCGACGTAACATGCAGACCGCCCATCACTACATAACAGCCTTTGGCCCTGTAATGATCAGCGATACGATATGAGCGAAAGGCAGAGGTAATGTAGACCTGGATTACTACAAGATCTGGAGTATCGTCTAAATTGAGCTCCTCGACATGCTCATCTACTATCGTAATGTCATCGTCCTCACTTAGATAAGCAGCCAGAGTAGCCAGTCCCAGTGGGGGAAAGAGTGAGTATTTGATTGGTCTAAAAAATGGACTTTTAGCCTCAGTCAAAGCTGACAAAATCATCTTAACTTGCATAGGATTCACCTGTGTCGTTTTTATCAACATACAACGCAGCTAGGGCAAAATCCTTTGCTTACAAACACGAGCGCCAATTTCTTTTGGCTTAGTTAACAGGAGCTTTAAACTCCGCTATCAATTCACACCTGAATCGATCTTGGTTTACTTTTAAGCCATATCGATAGCTAGTAAGAGCAAATCTCGTATTTATTCCAAACTGGAAAGGATCTTTTACCAAACCTGATTTGAACTACCCAAATAAGTATCTTCATGCTCATTTTTGGCTGTATACGTGCGCAACCATGCAGAAAGGTGACAACAGGCTCAACTTGTCTCAATAAGAGTAGATCTCCTGCTAAATGTAAGCAAGGTGAAAAGTTCGGAGGTTCATCGAAAACCGCTAACTTGATTGAAGACTCCAGATGTTTGACAGCGCCTGGCAAATCTGAATTTTGAAGAGCGCAAAGTCCCAAAACAGTGTGGGCAGAGTGCACAAATCGAGCTTGATAGTGATCGGAATTATCTATTGATTCCAGCACACAGTCTGCATGCTTTTGCGCCTCGCTGTAACGACGAAGGTCAACGGCTTGAACTGCCATTTTAATTTCTTGATACGGATTTACAGAACCACTTAGCTCAACCAATCGGCGGCGCATATCAATGGCTAAGTCAAATACAGAATCACCGTCCATACGGCTCTTATGCCTAAGTCTATACAAGTACTCATCTAACAATGCAGAACAAAGCGCTCGATCTCCAGGAAAAGCCCTCAAGCCAGATTGTAGTATTGATAAAGAATGCTCCGGCTCGTGAATGCGAAAATACCTGTAGGCATTTTTGACTATGCCAGGGCTCAATCGGTTTGTTAAATGACTATCCCAAAGTCGCCTACCCGCTTCGAAGGGCTCAGGGCATAGATATTTGTCGATAAAAAACACAGGGTCACAAGTAGCGCGATCTTCTGGCATATGCTCGATTAGCCAGAGCGAATGCTTAGACAGCACATACTTAGCTTTAATTGAACCACGGCTCCAATAATAAGAACAAACAATTAATCGATACTCTAAGTTAGCAGGATCATTTTCAAGCAACAGTTCCAAGTCGCGGGACTTTGCCTCAGAAATCTTACGACCCAGCGTGACGGCATTGACTATTTGTCTTGTCGATAGACTCATAATCTCATTATAGTAGCGAGGTCATGTAAGTTGCGATAAGCTAAATGCAAAGGCTTGTATTCATTAGAGTTTATGAAAATTCAAAAGCCAGCACCGCGGATAACAGCATTGCTTGCCAGAGATTCACCTCAAGCGATTATTTTTAGAAGGGGACCTTCTAGATACGTGCAGCTAATCGCCTGGGATACAAGCAATGACACATTTATTGAAGGTCAATGGCTCTGTGGACGCATTTATGATCGCTTGTGTGATCTATCACCATCAGGCAAATATCTCATCTATTTTGCTGCCAAGCCGAGTCAGCGCAAAAGGTGGACGGCAATTAGCAAACCACCCTATCTCCATACACTAGCACTCTGGCCAGATACCTTTTTAGGTGGCGGGGGCTACTTTAAGGATGAACACACTATTGTATTGACACAGAGTGCCTGGGACTCGTACTTGGCTCATGGTTTTACAATGCCAGAGCATTTTAAAACGCAAAGCGTGAGCACAAATACGCCAGCTAATAACTGTTATGAAAATCGGCTGGTTAGAGACGGCTGGGTCGAAATAGACCGCCAGGTGATTGAACCAACTGATAGAAGCAGCACCATAGATAGATTTGATTTGCAAGTCATTCACCGCAAAGCAA
>CAYJAM010000384.1:0-3062 GCA_964367725.1 uncultured Sphingobacterium sp.
CATCACGGTTGTATCTAACCACGAAATGTGATTTTGTACAAACATTGTATTAGGCTGAATATAATCATCGCCAATTGAACCAGTTATCTCTAGTTTGGCACCAACAGCCCAAATTAAAGCTCTAGTCCAAGGCTTATGAAAATACTTACGCCACCATGCCATTGGTATAAAAGGGTAACATAGATAGGATGCCGTAACTAAATAAACCATTAATAGAATGCAAACAGCAAATCTAAACCAAGATATAATCTTACGCATTAAATTTCAACCTCTATAATATTTAACTCAACTATACGCCTCTCACTTGCGACAATTGATAAAACTTTAACTAACAAATAACTAATAAAACTTCAATATGCTACACGAATTTTGTCAAACTGGGATTTAACTTATTTTTACATGCGCATTCAATTGCATTAAGAAAATACTAGCTTAACCGACTATTTATTTACGCGTAATATTTCAATAAAACAAGCTGAATCTACCCCAAGTCTTGAAAGAATTCTAATAGCTCACATGGATGTTGAATAACTATATGCGCACCATTTGCCCTAAGTTCCTCAGCGGAGCGAAAGCCCCATGCGGCACCGACGGCATACGTTCCTGAATTAACTGCAGTTTGCATATCAATGTCGGTATCACCAAGGTACACAATCTCACTTGGTTGTAAAGCCATGATTTCAGCAATTTCAAGTACTGAATACGGATCAGGCTTCCTTGGTAAGCCATAGCGCGCGCCCAAAACCACTGCAAAATTCCATTTTGAGAAATAATTACTCACAACCTCATCCATAAACTCATCGGCTTTATTTGATAAAATTGCAAAAGGAACATCTAATTGAGTTAACCCATCAAGTAAATCCACCACCCCAGAATAAGGTGCAGTAAACTTATTCAAATGAAGAGCGTACTCCTGAAAAACTTCTTCAACCAGTTTAGAGTATTTGGCGCTTTCACTAACTTCACTGGGTAATGAGCGTTCAACTAATTTAGCAATTCCGCTACCGATAAAAAACCGATAACTATCTAAATCATGCGTTGGGAAATTATAACGCTGCAAGACAGTATTCATTGCATTGGCTATGTCTTGAATGGTATCTAGCAACGTTCCATCCAAATCAAAAATGACGCCCTTAAATCTTTGCATGCACTACAATCATTTTAATCAACTTTAACATAATAAAACCAAACTCAACTAGATTGCTTCATTTTTTATGCGTAAATCCTTGATCTTTTAAGGTTGTAACTACATTTGGAAAATAAACATTTTGATAGATTGAAGAGGTATGTTTACTCCAATTAACTTCTTCACTACGATTAATTTGCTTTAAATAACTAACCATTTGTTTATCATAATCCTGAATATCTTCAACTAAATTAGCTCGTTGATATTTCTCATAATGAATAAACGTTGCAAATGGCAAACGAGGCTTTTGTTGCGACAAGTCCACAGGATATCCAATACATAACCCATTAACAGGAAATGTATATTTTGGAAGTCCAAGTAGATCAATTACAGCCTGAGCTTCTTTGCGAATTCCGCCAATCGGAACAATCCCTAAACCCAAAGACTCTGCAGCGATTATCATTCCACCCATTGCTATACCACAATCCAAGAATCCAACTAATTCACCCTCAGCACTTTCATGAATAACTTGTTTCACTTTATTTAAATCTGCTGCCAAACTAGTTTTATAGAAATCAGCCACAAACAAAACAAACACCGCGGCTTTAGCAACCCACGGTTGCCCGCCACAAAGGCGCGCTAAATTAAGTCGAGTCTCTTTATCACGAACGACTACTAACGAAACTTGTTGCCCGTTAATCGAAGTTGGCATCGCATGTGCTGCTTCCAAAATAGTTTGCAAGACATCCTCAGGAATCTCTTTTTCTAAATAATTACGAATAGAGCGATGATTTTTTATTATTTGAATCGTAGAATTCATCCTTAAACCCTTTAAAATTTTAAGCATTATATCATAGCTCAAAACTCTAATCAAATATGTTATTATAGCGTTCTAGAGCATACTATTCTAAAAAGGAATTTTTCATGACCAACTTATTTTCTCCAATTTAATTAGGTAACCTAAAACCAAAAAACCGCATTATTATGGCATGTTGGGCGTTTATCTGACCCAAGTTTCCTTAATGGTGCAACACCTGTTTCGGCGAGTACTATTGCTGCCGATGGACACCCAAGCTACATTCGGTCTATTAAACCTTATGACGTACCACATGCATTAAGTAGTGATGAAATTCAACAAATTATCCTTGATTATCGTCAAGCGGCAATTAATGCCAAGCACGCTGGATTTGACGGCGTAGAAATTCAAACACTTGGCTTTTTTTCATGATTAATTATGTCACGAAGTTGCTTGGTTACTGTCGTTAAATGTTCATGCACGCATAATAAATTAATATCTTCAGCTTGAGCCTGAGCCAATATCGTATTCACGGCATCAGTTTCGTTGGCAACTATTTTAATATTTACAGCTGGAAATCCTTGCTTGATTAATTCATTATAAAATAGCTCAGGCATTTCACCAACCTCACTGCCACGCAAAGCAGTTTGAAACTCTTTTATAATAAGTTCCTCAACTTTATGACTAATAATCAGTGCGACAATTTCTGGAATTGTATCACGCCGATCTGCTGTAATACCGTACAATAATCCAAATTTACCTGTTAATCCTTTTAACTCTCGAAAGCCTTGTGCTAAATCCAAAATATTCGCAAGCCCAGCAGGATTATGCGCAATATCCACAACCAAATGCCCATATTTAATCGAGGTATAATGATTCCAACGCCCAAAGTTGGATTTCTCATCAGCTCCAAACTTACTTAACCCACGACTAATTTGCTGAGGACTAAGACCAAGCGCAAAACATAAGCTAACTGCATGAAGAATATTTTCATTATTATAATGTGCCAGACCATGAATAGTCACGGGAAGCAAATTAATTTTATTTAGATAGAATTTATCTAACCAAGTTTTAAGTATAATATAACCATTTTCTAAAAACACCACAAAATTTTCAGAATTAAGGTAAATACTGATTTCA
>CAYJAM010000385.1:0-3047 GCA_964367725.1 uncultured Sphingobacterium sp.
AATCTCCGGTTCCACAACCTATGTCCAATGCATTTTTCCCTGACAAACTATTTCCTGGAAATAACTTCTTGAGAATTCGGTCAACAGCCGCCAATCGAATAGGCTGATCATAAGATAGTTTTATAGGATCCGTATACCCTGTATGGCCTTTAGATAGGAAAGACTTGTCCCAAAGGTTACTTAAGGTTGAATGATGTTCCTCCATAGATATATTAAGATATAAAATTTGATTTTTAAATTCTTGAATCGTGCCTAATTCATGTCATTAACTTTCCGGAATCTTTTACAAATTTTGAGAATTAAATTGCTTGTTCAATGCCAATCCTCGATAACTGTATTTTCTGCATCCAAAATACTGTTACACAAGTGATCCAGATATTTATCATTCCCTGGCATCAGTTTATCTAACGACTCATTTGTAAACCCATCGAAATTATCAGCATAAGCCCTCTTGGTAAGTTTCCACGGAATAAGTGTTTTGATAAAATAAAAGTATGCGAACAATTCGACCTGTTCTTTAGTTGGTTTGAATACTTGGTATTCACTGGTCAAAATATTTTTATATTCATCCATTGACTTTGGTTCAATAACCAGATTCGATCCGCTATATGGCCCTCGTCCGCATGCTACTACAGGGATATTGTTAACCAGCATTTCGACTCCCAAAGTTCCATTATAAACCACGCCTTTATCAATATATGGAAAAAGCTCATACGTATTTATTTTATACTCTGGGTAAATAATTGTAACATTAGATGGTAATACTGGAAATCGTTCAAAAATATAATCAATTACCCCCTTTGCTGAAGTTGCGCCAGAATCATACTTTTCAGCTGGATGTGGCTTAATATAAAGATGGCTTGTACTTGAGTTTGATATGAACTCAATAGAGTCCAAAACCCATGAAATTACATCTTTAAATAACGCGTCGTCATGCGTGATTCCAACATCCCAAAAAACATTAGAAAAAAGAAAAATATTATTCTTTTGTGAGTCTATGTTTAAATGGCTCGATACAGAGGTCTTACTATCGAAAAACCCATACTGTTCAAAGACAGTTGCTTTTCCTGCAAATCTCGAACTCAATAAAATGGATAGTTCGTCTTTTTCAAGATCGGTTAGATGCTTGTTCTGTCGACTTTGAAGCCACTTGTTAAACCTTTCAGAAGATGAAAACAAATCGGCATAGTTCAGCAACTGAGCATGATAGTTAAATGGAGAAATTGACAGTGTATTGAGCTGGACATTTTTAGATCCAAAATATTTGTAATAAGGTTCCCAATCCGAATACACATTTAAGTGACTAAAAATTATTGTCGGCTTCCAGGAATCATTAATTCTTGCAGCTGCTAAAACTCCTTTCATTGCTGAGATCAAAAAACGCTTTCTAATGCGCTTTAGCTCAACAGAATGCTCATTGGGAATATCCCCATAATAATACCGTGTTACAGAATCATTAGTCATTCTGATTACTTCTATATCTTTGAAATAATATTTTTCTGGGTATGCCTTTACAACCTCTGTGGCTTGAATCTCTATCATATTATTGTCTTCATTCACAATATAATTATTTAGAGTAACCGTGTCCAGGCTAAAAAATGGCACTACATTATTTTTATTAAAACGACAAGTAAGACATGGGTCAGCCAACTTATTTCTCACCGATTTTATCTCACATCCATCAAGAGAAGATCCACATAACAATAATTTAACTTCATGCCCTCTTAATTCGAGTGCCTTTGCCATTATTAATATTTGATAGAAATTATAATGCGATGTTTCGATAAGAGGAACTAGAATTCGGTGTCTTTTACCTATTCGTTTATCGCGAACAATAACTTTAACTGATTTTAGATTTTTTCTGAGTCTTGATTTAAGGACAAGATGGTAATTCAATTTTAATACTGATATTCTGTATATCCAGGAATTTGTTAATAATTCTTTAACTCTTGGTCCAAGTATCTTTTTTATAGCTGATTTTAACATGTAACATTATTCAAAATTCCATACTCCAACATATCAACATACTTATTACGATGGAACAAAGCTTTAATCCTTCTTCCCTCGAATGTCATTCCAACCCTCAACGCTAATTTCTGCATACCGATGTTCAATTCCGAAGTTCCACAATAAATCCTATTTAGGTTCATCCTTTCAAATCCGTGCCTTATAATTAGTTCGCAGGCACTAGTAGAATAGCCCTTGCCCCAAACTGCCTTTTCACCAATTATAATCGCCAACTCTGCACTTCTGTTAATGTAATCAATCGATTGTAAACTAATATTCCCAATATGCGTGTCCTTTGATTTTAAGTAAACTGATAAATGTAAGTTACTATTATCTATTCCACGCAGGTATTCTTGGATTGAATGCAGTGTCATTGGATATATCGCGTGAGAATTGAATTCATTGACATCTTGGTCATTAAACCACTTGTGATAATTGGAAAGGTCATCAGTAGGCTCAATTCGTCTAAGACCAACCTCATCATTCTGTAAAAAGTAAAATTTTCCCATTGCTTTAGATTAAATTTTCAAGTTGTTAATTCTTCCACCTGATCTTGAATCAACTTCAGAGAATTTAACACCTCTATTTTCTTGTAAGTCTTTTTGAATTGCTCAGGGGCTTCAAGTATATTACAAACTTCCACTATATTTTTTACTTCAGCAATTCCATACTCATCAAAAGGAATATAGAGCATTTGTTTATCCTCTATGTCAACCTGATAACTAAATGTGAAATTTCCTATTACAGAGGATTCAATTAATGCCATAGAAGAGACACCAAAGCATAAGTTGGATACTTTTATACTCTCAAATATATCTTCAATTTTATCTAGTTCAATAGTAACTTGAGGATTGAGACCTGCCAAATTATCAATTAATTGCTCCCAGTGATTCTTTGACTCGAGTGGATGAGGCCTGATTGTGAGCAATATTGGTTTATTCGAACTATAATTATTAACTATTGATCTGATAATGTAAAGTTCATTAACCTGATTGTCCGGATAATAGTGATAAATATTTTCAGAAAAGAAAAGTGCCCTA
>CAYJAM010000386.1:0-3040 GCA_964367725.1 uncultured Sphingobacterium sp.
AATTGGCCCTGGTCTACCACTTGATGGAAGAAAATGCGCAGGCTGCTTCCACTATTCAGGAAGCTTTGAAAATCGCCCCTCTAGACAATGCCATCATGGTGCGCGCAATCGATTATCTTGGCGCAAACGGTCAATACGAACAGGCTGTCCAGGTCACGCAAGAGATACTCAATCAGCGTAAAGACAGCGCACTGGCACATGCCCTGGCCTTGATGCAGGCGCGTACCGGGCACATCGGCGATGCACTGGCTACCATCGCTCGCCAGTTTGATAACTCCAATAGTGCCGAAATGCTCGAAGTATATAGCAGCTGGCGAATATGGCAAAGCTCTCGCCGTTTATACCGGACTAGCTAGAGAGCACCGTGAGGAAGTCTTTTATCCCAGTTCAAAAGCAGAAATGCTACGCAAGCTCGGCCGCTTTGATGAAGCTCTGGTTGAATGCAATGCCGCTCTGCAATTGACTTCGCAAGATCCCTGGCTTTTGTCTTGCAAGGTCAAAATATTGCAAGAGCTAAAACAATTTGACGCCGCTCACAAAACAGTCAAAGAGCTTATCGCCGTAAGCCCCAATGACCCGCTCAACTATATAGCCAGTGCCGCTGTCTACGAAGCTCAGAGAGACTTTGGCTCAGCGCTCATCGCCTGTGATGAGGGGCTGCGCAGGTTGGGACAAAGCGACGAATTAAAAGAGCAACGAATAAGAGAGTTGTGGAATTTGGGGCGCCTTGATGGTGCTGTCAGTGAGCTTGATAAATTGCTTGCTCAAGAGCCCGGCAACGACCAGTTTAAGCGCCTCAAGGTAAGGCTGGAGACATTTAGAGGTAACTACGAGCAGGCTCAAAAAATTGCCCAGTTGCTCACTGCCAGTAGTGGCAATACTGTTGCTACGGGGCTTTGTCTGGCTGAGCTTAGCTTTGCCAAAAAAGATTATAAACAAGCGCTTGCTTTGCTCGATAGTGCTCTCAATCAGACTGCCTTAAATGATGTGCAGCGCACTCCTATGCAACTATTGGCGGTGGCGTCATGTATGCTCTCTGGTGATAGTAGTATCGCCCTGGAGCGGCTCGATGAGTACTATCAAGAGTCCAATAATAGTGTGGAAGGTGCCTGGCCCTGCCCGCTTTTGCAGGTGATGATGGGCAAGTTGTCTATGCCCGTGGTGATTAGCAAAACTAGTAACGTGGACCGCTTTGCTACGATTAGCTTTTTTGAAGCAATAAGGCTATTGGCTAAAGGCGACAATGTCCATGCCACCCGTATGTTTGCTCAAGCTGCTAAAGAGGAGCGCTCAGACTCTATGGAGGCTGTGGCCGGCTCTGCTCTGCAACAAAGTGGTCTGAGTAGCCAGATGATCAATATGCTACTGCTCGCGCTGGGCTCTGTCGGGGCATTGGCTTTGCTCACTGGTTTGATAGTACTGGTGAGAAGATCTGTCGCTAAAAGAGCGGCGCAACCAATAGGTGAGGCTGATCCTGAGGGCTTTTTGCAACAGGGCGATCAGACTAAAGTCTGGACGCCAAATGAAGTTGCCGGTGCTGCCGGTGCGCAAGAAGTGCAAAGCCACAGCGACCAAAATCGAGCGATTTATTCGCGTGTATCTAAGGCAAAAGTGGCTGCCCGCAAAGAATACAAAGCTCAAAAAGAGAAGGAAAAAGAAGAGCGTAAGAGGCTTGGTCAGGCTCTCAGTGGCGCTGTACCGGATGTGCAAGAAAACACTCGTGTATCCGCTATCAGTGAGCAACTGCCTGAAGCGAACGAACTTTCTCCTGATTCTTCTGGGGCTCGTCGCAAGTACTTTGCCTCATTTAGTAGCGATGCTCAGGTCGAAGACATCTGGAACAAACGCATATCAAATCTCGATGCCAGCGGCAATCCGCTTAAGCAAATGTATGAACTAAAAGACGATATGGACAGCTATGGTGCCAGTCTGCCGCCTATTATCCCTGGTGTCGCTGCCGCAGCTGCCGCCGAGACACCCGCCTGGAAGGGTCCAAAAGACGCTCCTTTGACCGAATCGCAACAGCATCTGATCCAGGGCAAGTTTAATGTGTCACCGGCAAGCGAAGCAGCCAGGCGCACCAATAATCGACTGGATGCGGCTGTAAATGTCAACGCGGAGCAGCAAGATTCCGCACCTCTGCAAGATTCGGCATCTCACGAACCGGGACAAGACGAGCCAAGCAAAAACTAGCCCAAGTGG
Source organism: uncultured Sphingobacterium sp. (assembly GCA_964367725.1). Classification (GTDB taxonomy): domain Bacteria; phylum Bacteroidota; class Bacteroidia; order Sphingobacteriales; family Sphingobacteriaceae; genus Daejeonella. The sequence continues at coordinate 2,203 of CAYJAM010000386.1, forward strand.
TCCTGCCTCCATAAGCATTCCAATTTGACATTTGCGCCATAGCCGGGCTATTTCTGGCATTTGAAAATAAGATCTTTGGCTTATTTGGGAAATTAATCCAGATTTTTCTTTCATATTTTGGATTTTGAGCATATATATGTGTAGGAGCTTTCAAGAGCAGGAGACCGGTATGTCCTTTGATTCAGCCAAGGCGGGCAAGTCAGCCCAAGAAATCGATGCCGGGCGGCAGAGCGATGACTCCGTAAATCGTCCATCGCTTTTGGACATAGTCAAAGTCGGCTCCACGGATGCTCCGCGTCCAATTTTGATGGCAGACGCTACAAGTGCTCAGGTCCGTACTGATGTCGTGCCTGTACCCTCGGTGGATTTGCGTGTTTTTATACCGGCTTTGCGCGGCGAAGTAACTCCTGTCGAGCGGATGGAGCGATACAGCCCTGGCAATCTCTATGAGTCCACCGCCAGTCGCAACCAGGACAATTCGATTGTTTATACCGATGCTACCGGTCGGCCCCGGGGCATTGCCTATACCGATGGCAGCTTTAGCGGCATGGAGTATGACCGTCAGGGCAATTTATCTAGAGTATTTCGCGCTGACAAAGAGGGGCGCATTACTCTCAATGAGATCAGGCGCAATGACGGTCTCTGGTCGAGCTTCAAAGACGGCAAGTCGCAAGGTGTATTTGATGGGACTTACTCTGTGAGACCCAATGGTTGTGTTGAGTTTCTCAACAAAGACAGCACAGTCGATCGCTGGGACACCCATGGCGGCCAGCTCTACATGGACAGCCGCGGACGCCCACTCTCCCTGACCGATCGCAACAATCTCAAGCGAGATTCT
>CAYJAM010000387.1:0-3037 GCA_964367725.1 uncultured Sphingobacterium sp.
GGTATAGTTCAGCACAGATTTCAGGGCTTTCAAGAGATTTAAGGTCAAATAAGTTCGCTGAAGAAATCATATACGTATTGGTTACCCTGATAATTTTTGCAATAACCTTAACATCCTGTTTATTTTTCTTTCGTAATAAAATTGAATTAAGTAATAACTTTCTTCTCGTTTATTTTCCAATACTATTTACATTAATCCTTTCTTTTAAGTACCTGTTTAGAAAATATCTGCATAGCATTTTCTATAGCGGAAGACTTCAGGAACAGATTATCCTTGTTGGTTCAACACCAGCAGCAAAAGATTTTTATGATACAATCAATCTGCACACCTATTATGGTTATAAATGTATCGGATTTCTGGATGATGAAAATACAAAACTGAATGGATGCAAATATCTTGGAAAGATTAGTGATATCAATAAAATACTGGCAGAATCTCCTGTTGATGAAGTAATTATTGCCTTACCTAATGCCCAGCATCAGCATATAAGTGCATGTATTGAAGCATGTGATTTCCATGCAAAACGGGTCAGGATGATTCCCGATTTATATTTATATGCTGCAAGTAATATCAGTATTAATACCATCGGACTTTTACCTGTAATTAATTTCAGGTCACTCCCACAGGACAGGCTGGCCAATAAATTATTAAAAAGGTTTTTTGATCTTTTATTCTCAACACTATTTTTTATTCTGATTGGCTGGTGGTTTATGCCTATCATAGCATTACTGATAAAACTTACATCTAAAGGCCCTGTATTCTTTAAACAGGAAAGATGGGGATTGAATAACAAAAAAATAATATGCTATAAATTCAGAACCATGTATTATGGAAGTCCTGAAACTGATACAAATGGTGATTTCCTGCAGGCCACAAAAAATGACCAGAGAGTAACTCCATTAGGTAAATTCTTAAGGGCATGGAACATTGATGAATTACCACAGTTCTGGAATGTATTCAAAGGCAATATGTCTGTAGTTGGCCCTAGACCTCACGTTACTCCACTAAATATTTCTTCCATTCAAAATGTAGATCGTTATATGCTCAGGCATCTCGTTAAACCCGGGATTACAGGATATGCTCAGGTAAATGGTTGCAGGGGCGAAACATCTGCACCTGGCTCAATGCAGCGAAGGGTCAATTATGACCTTTATTACATCCATAGCTGGACTTTTTGGATGGATTGTCAAATTGTATTACAAACTATAATTCTTACTATTAAAGGAGATCAGAATGCTTATTAATAAATGTAAACAGGTGCTTAGGATCTCTTTAATTTTATTCTGCACAATTCAGTTTACTATTAATCGTGTACAGGCACAAATAGTTTGGGAGAATCCTAAACTTCCAATAAACAATTTCTTGTCAAGGCAGGCCCAAAAAGGAAACATTAATATTGCAGATTTAATACTTCCACTGAGCAGAAAAGAAATTGCTTTCAACCTCTCCACACTTAAGGATTCTCTTCACAAATTGTCAGCCATCGAGAAGGAAGAACTAAACTTTTACCTAAAGGAGTATACTGAATTCAATATTAAAAGGATCGATAGTACATTATTTTTTAAAAATGATCCTTATGGTCGCTGGAGAGCATTTTCGGCTGAAACCAGCGATTTTCTCATAAGAATTGATCCTGCAGTGAGTATGGAAACAACTCAGGGAGGAGGTAAAAGTATAATGAAGATGAGTGGCGGATTGCAGTTTTGGGGTCACATGGGAAAAAATATTTCTTTTCAGGCATTCTTCACAGATATTACCGAATACGGATCCCGGATAGACACGATCAGACAGTTTAGTAATGAAACAGGCATTGTAAGATTCGAAAATGTTAAAAAAGATTCCAAATTACTCACTTACAGTAATTTAAGAGGCAGTGTGGGCTTAGAATTCAGGAATGGATCAGTCAGTTTAGGAAATGACCAGATATTATGGGGATATGGTGAAAACGGCAGGCTGGTTATGTCGGATAAAGCCCCTGCATATCCCTTTATCCGACTAGATTATCAACCCCTGAAATGGGTTAAATTTCATTACGCTCATACCTGGCTTCAAAGTGCTATTATTGATTCTGCCCGAAGCTATCCAAAAGGAAATACTATTTACGGAACCGACCGCGAATTGTACGTGTCGAAATTTATGGCCACACATAGCCTCAATTTCTTTCCAGTAAAAGGATTATCGCTCAGTATTGGCGAATCGATCATTTATAGTGACAGGATGGATCCAGGGTACCTGATACCAGTCATGTTCTTCAAAGCTTATGACCAGATTACTAGCAGATATAAAATAAATTCAGGATCTAACGGACAATTTTTCTTCCAGGCCAGTTCAAGAAACCATATCAAAGGAATGCATTTGTATGGAACACTTTTTATAGATGAAATTCGGGCTTCTGAAGTATTTAATAGAAATAAAAGCAGAAATCAAATTGGATTCAATGCCGGTGGATCGATCACTGACCTGTTCTTACCATACCTGACCCTGGGAATGGAGTACACAAGGATTAATCCATTTGTTTATCAAAATTTAATTCCTGCTCAAACTTATACAAGTCAAAACTATTTAATGGGCGACTGGATCGGACAAAATGCAGACAGACTTACTGCATGGTTAAAATATAATCCAATGCCTCGCTTGTCAACAAAAATCCGACTGGATTATATCCGTAAAGGTGAAGATGGCTCGCTGGATGATCAGTATTACACTGAGCCTCAACCCAAATTTTTAAGTTCAAAAGTCGAGAATCAAAAACAACTACTCATCGAAGCTACCTATGAACTAATTAATAATCTCAATATCAGAGCTTCATATTTTAAACAGGCAGGTATTATTCGACCTGATCTACAGACCTCTGCGGTACCAAATGAGGTTCGGTTTGGGATCAGTTATGGGTTTTAGGGGCCTTCCACCAACCCTCTCCAAATGAGAGGGAGACGGACAGAGTATCATTGCGACCTGTCATTGCGATCCGCCCAAGGAGGGGAAGCAATCTCCTCACCATAACACGAATCGTCTTCATAATGCTCGGTGTCACCTT
>CAYJAM010000388.1:0-3024 GCA_964367725.1 uncultured Sphingobacterium sp.
ACTATAGTTTTCCAGAATTTCAGAAGTATCATCAGTAGATTGATCGTCACAAACAATGATTTCAACAGGTATTAGAGTTTGAGAAAGTATTGAATCAAGCTGTTCTGCAAGATATTTACCCCCATTATAGGTGGCCATTGCAACAGATATTGGAGTGTATTCAGAAATAATCTGCTCAGTGTTAATCATTCTTTAGAAATAAGCCGGAATGCGGTACCGGCATTAAGCCTCCTAAATTAAGAAATTTCCCTCTGGTTGGTGTTATCACCAACCAGTCCATTTGTCCATTCTACATTCAGTGTTCATTCCGATTAACTTTATTAGAATCTATGGTATGGTGGCAACACCAACCATAGGAAAAAAATCACTTTCAGACAAAATACAAACCATTAAATCATTAATTTTAAAACCAACCGACAGGCAGATATTAAATAATAAACACCTGCCATCCTTCATGAAACAAAAACCCATATTTGTTACCATATTTACTGATACAGAGAACTTCCACCTGGTTAAGGATGTTGGACAGCTCCCATACTTCATGCATAAAACAGAAGGTTATGATGCAGAATTAATCAGCTATAAGAATAATGGAGAATATCCTTACCTGAACGAAGAAGTTAAAGGATTAAAACTGACTTTTATCCCGAATAAGGGCAGAATTTTCTACTTTGAACTGGGAATATTGTCTTACTTATGGTCCTTCTCAAAATCAATTAATGTTCTAAATCTCTTCCATTTCAAAAAAGATCATTTACTATATCTGCTAATCTATAAAACACTAAATCCGAAAGGAAAAGCATATATAAAACTGGATATGGATATCCTTTTCTTTAAAAATTATAATGCTTTTCTGTACTCTAAGTATTCGCTGAAAAACTACCTTTTGAAAGGCATAACAAAATGGATTTTTAAATTAACAGATGTTTTTTCTGTAGAAACTGAAGAAGGCAGGTCATATCTGATAAAAGTTTACCCAGAATTAGAGCAAAAATTAATTTGCATTCCTAACGGAGTGGATAATCTCTATCTGAAGGAAGAAATTCAATTAAGATCCTGGGAGGGAAAAGAAGATATTATCATTACAGTTGGTAGAATAGGAACCTATCAAAAAAATTCTGAACTTTTTCTGGAAGCATTAAGAGAAGTAGATTTAGGCATTTGGAAAGTATATATTCTTGGCCCCATTGAAGCCTCATTTCAAACCTACATTGACACATATTTTAAAATAAATCCTCATTTAGCCGAAAAGATTCTGTTTATGGGTAATATCACCGACCGGAAAGCGCTTTTTGAATGGTATAACCGGGCAAAAATATTTTGCTTAACCTCACGCTTCGAAGGATTTCCAATCACATTTCCAGAGGCTCTTTATTTTGGAAATTTCATTATCAGCACCCCTGTTTCAAGTGCCTTACAAATCACAAATAATAGTGAATTCGGTAAGATAGTAAAAGCAGAAGCTAAGGATTTTTCATCTGCAATTCAAGAGTGTATAAAAGAAGGTTTTTTAAATTCAAAACTCTACGAAAATTCACTCGAATTTTCAATTGCCAATTTTTCCTGGCCAGGCATTGTTAGAAAACTGTCAGATAAACTGAAGGAAGATGCGTAAACAACTATTGAAAGATTCGGCCATTTACATGAGTGGCAGCATCATTGTTCAGATCCTTAGCTTTATTGGACTGGTTAGTTTGATGCGCTTTCTTCCGGTAGCTGAGTACGGAAAATATACCTATGTAATTGAATTCATCTCAATTTTTGCCTTTTTCTCTGATGGGGGATTTACACAACATATCATTAAGGAAAGCAGCCAAAATCCGGAATCAGTCGAAAAAATATACGCCAAAGCACAATCAGCACAATTACTGATCAGCGGGTTGATGTTTGCTCTTATTCTAGTCATCAGCTACCCCACCAATTCGATTGAGGACTTCTATTTTCTATCTATATTCGGCCTGAGTGTTGTGGTTAGTGCATATTTCGCACCAATGCTTGCCATTTTAATTGCATCAGGTAGAAAAGATCTGATCTTTTTTAAAGATGTTGTTCTAAGTGTCGCAAGGCTACTCTTTATCCTACTCGCAATTTACCTGAAAGCCCCCTTTGCTTACTTTATTTACCTTGGTTTTATTAACTGTATCGTTCTGTTCCTACTTTTCTTATATACAAAGTATCAGGAAAACTATAAATACATATCAAAGTATGAATTAAATATACCTGATAGTCTTTCCTTTATCAGGCATGGTTTTCTGTTTACCATTCTGATGGCCGCTAATGTGATCTACAACAAAATAGACATCATTATGATTGAGAAAATGATCGGGAGTACAGAAGTTGGCTATTATTCAGGAGCTACAAAGTTTATCTATCCCTTTATGTTTATTTCAGGCGCATTTATGACAGCTATCTTTCCTAAACTGGCAAAGCATTCTGAAGAAAAAGCTAAATTCAAAATTATCCAGAATCTTGCATTGTATTATCTTGGAGGGATTGGAATTATACTAAGCACTTCCCTTTACTTAGGGGCTGATTTGATATTTCAATTATTTTTTGTGGATAAATACGATGACTCCATACCCGTGTTTAAAGTACTGGTCTGGTATTTGGCTATAGTTTTCATATACGGACCGATCAGTAATAGCCTGGTGGCCAAAAACAAGGTCGTATTTCTGGTATACCTGAACCTGTTTATGATTGTTCTGAACGTGCTGCTGAATTTCTTTCTTATACCAGTTTATGGGGCAAAAGGCGCGGCAGTTGCAACTATTATTTGTGAAGTATTGATTCTGGTTTCTGCGGGCATATATTGGAGAGGAATTGAGAGCCGATAGCTATCGGGTGGAAATCCGTCATTTCGAACACAGAGGCAGCATTATATTCTCAAGTTTGAAATTTGGGGTGTGGAGAAATCTGTGGATGCGAGGCTGTGCAATTGACCTTGAAATTTCTCTTCGCGTTGATAATATTTCTATTTGCAATAATTTTGTCCGCTCATCGAAATGACGGACACATTTGCTCATT
>CAYJAM010000389.1:0-3023 GCA_964367725.1 uncultured Sphingobacterium sp.
TTCCGCAGGATTGTCAGGCACACCGGTAATTCACTATGAGATTGCACGCGGCACGCAGAAAGCTATTGCTTTTTTATCAGAACCAATGTTAAATGCCTTTAATTATGCTCCTGGAGGAACCTACGGCTTGAAGATAAGTGAAGATGGATCTAAGTTGTTTATTGGTCTGAATGGATCTCCACCCGATGCATTGCGTCCAAAGGGATTAGGAAGAGGTTTTGGATTGACCTCATTTGCAATTATTCACATTCCTTCCGAAGAACGTTAAGGGGATAGAATTAATCATATAAATTGAATCAATTGTTCTGTTGCCGGAAATCAATACCCTGGACTTATTAGGCCGAAAGCCATTCAAATCATATATAAATTTTGCAGATGAAATTACCTTCCCGTTATTTTTGGCTCACAGGCCTTTTTATTGCTCTTGATAGTTTTAACATACAGTATGTTAATGCACAGGATCTTTCACAGCAGGTTGTCATTCGACGAACAGCCTATGGTGTGCCGCATGTTACAGCAGACAATATGTTGGCTGCCGGATTTGCAATGGGATATCTTCAGTTAGAGGATTACGGACTAACAGTAGTGGAAGGTATGGTGAAAGCCCGTGGTGAATGGACTCAGTTTCATGAGATGAATGTACAGGAAAGGAGCCTGAGTATAGACCGTGATGCCTCAGACAAGCTGAAGTATGCACGAGCTGTTGAAACATTCTCCCTGCTTAAAAAAGAGACACAAGACATGCTGGCCGGTTTTGCTGCCGGAATGAATAAATATATAGCGCTTCACAAAAGTGAATTCCCCGACTGGATTGAGCCTAACTTCACAGCCTATGATGTCCATGCCCGGGATATTGGAGGCCATAGTGCTGCTGCAGTATCGGGGTTTCTGCGCAGGCTTGAACGAATGAGTGCTGCAAGAGCAACAACCGGGAATCGTATGGGCATTCTGGCTTCGGAAAGCAGTACAGTATGGGCTCGTATTGCTGATCAAACTGAAATACCGCATCCTGATGAAGGGTCTAATACCTGGGCTTTAGCACCCAGTCGCACAACTTCGGGTAAGGCGATACTGCTTCGAAATCCGCATCTTGCATGGAATGCAGGTTATTACGAAGCTCAGCTAACTATACCGGGAGTCATGAATTTTTATGGCGATTTCAGGATAGGAGGTCCGCTAATTACTATTGGCGGCTACAATGAAAACCTGGGCTGGTCGACCACCAATAACGATCCCGACACTGATGAGATCTACTCATTTCAGGTATCTCCATCTGGTCCCGACCACTATCTGCTTGATGGTGTTTCTTTGCCGCTTGAAAAAAAACGTGTCAGCGTCAAATTCAAAAATGGTGAAGGTTTGGGGGAGGAAAGTCGTGAATTTCTTTTTACCCCTTTTGGACCGGTATTCCACAGGGCGAATGGAAAAATTTACGTGATTCGGGATGCTGCTGATGGAGAATATCGTCTGGCAGAGCAATTTTTGATGATGATGAAAGCACGAAACCTGCAAGAATATAAGGAAGCCATGCGAATACAGTCGAAGCCCAGCTCAAACTTTACTTACGCAGATTCAAAAGGCAATATTTTCTACGTTTGGAATGCGATGACGCCACAATTGCCCCATGCTTCGGGTGGAGATACCAGCGCAATAGCTGTTAGCCGTAGCGAGCAGGTTTGGCAAAAGGTGGTTCCGTTCGACTCCCTTCCACAATTACTTAATCCCAAAGGTGGATATCTTCATAATGAGAATGATCCATTTCACTATACCAATCTGAATGAAGTTTTTGATGCAGCCGATTTTCCCCAGTATTTCTCACAACCAATGCTTAGGCTACGCAGCCAGCACGCTATCGACCTGATTGCAAGCAAGAAAAAATTCTCATTAGAGGATGTCGTGAAGCTCAAATACAGCATGCGATTATTATTGGCGGAGCGTGTAAAGGATGACCTGATCAAGGCTGTTCAGAGCACCTCACCTGGCGGTGAAATTGCAGCTGCATTGAAACAGCTTGAAATGTGGGATAATACCGTAAACCGGGAAAGTAAAGGTGGAGTTTTGTTTGAAACCTGGTGGGAACGATATCTGGAGCTTGCGAACGGGGGAAAGCGCATAAGCCCAACAGCAGAATCGGCGGGATACCCGGCCCTTGCGGACTCATTATTCGCAGAGGTTTGGTCCCCGGCAAAGCCCGCCAGCACTCCAAAGGGTCTTGCCAGTGCAAGTCGGGCAGTAGAGGCGTTTACTTGGGCGGTAGAGCAATGTAATAAGCGCTATGGGAGCTGGGATTTAGCCTGGGGGGATGTAAACCGTGCACGTCTGGGTAATAAAGATATCCCTATCAGTGGTGCTACCGGTGATCTGGGCAGCTTTAGTGTACTTTGGTTCATCCCTCACAAACTAGATAATCAGAAGCGTGAAACCCGGGGCGGTGATGGCTGGATAATAGCGGTAGAGTTTGGAAAAACCCCACGGGCATATTCAGTGCTGGCCTATGGTCAAAGTAATAAACCTGACTCACCCTATTTTGCTGATCAATTAGAACTCTTTGCAAATAAGCAGATGAAACCGGTTGCATTTACTGAAGCAGATATCCGAAAGCAGGTAATTCGGGAGTACAGGCCGGGGAAGGAAGTTATTAAGTAGGTAAAAAATAAAGAGAAATTGGTTTAAAAGACAAATCCCGCTCTACTTTAGTAAAGCGGGATTGTAGCCAAAGGAAGAGATTCATTGAACACCTGTTGGCGTTTCTGGAGACATTAAAGTCGGTTTTAATAGTTATTGCAGCTTAGCGGCCAGTAACTCTCAACAACCTCCATTTTTACTAAAGTCACGTTTAAAAAGTACCTGACCATTTCGCTCAATATAGTCGCCGGAAATAAGTAAATATCGATGATTAGGTGAACGCCCTGCGCTGCGGCTTCTTAGAACTATTTTGTCGTTTACTCTTAGGCTATTTAACTTCTGAAAGTCCTTATAGCCAAATTGCATCATATAATCTTCGCCATTAATCCTTACCATCA
>CAYJAM010000390.1:0-3022 GCA_964367725.1 uncultured Sphingobacterium sp.
CCCAATAAGGGAACCGCTGCCTTTACTGCAGCACCATTAGCAATGATTTCCCTATCGAGGAAGGATATTCTCCGGATCATTTTATCCGGTGTTATATCAGGATTTTGAGAATTTAACAAAGGATAGAATTTAGGATATCCAGATCTTCTGATACTAGCCCAAGCCTCATGACCTTCTGGGAATAAAGCAATCCATTTCTGGGTTCCGATTTGTTCGCGCTGTCTTTCTGTGGCAGATTCCCACTTTACCGGAATATCGGTCAAAGGGGGAGTAGGGAACAGATTATTAGGTGCGATAGGTAGACTTGTACCGTTAACATAAGCAGAAATAACTGCCGCACTGGTAATGCCATGCTCACGCAATGAAGTTTCAATCCCCATCTCATATAGTTCTTTGGCGGTACCACCCATATTCCAACCATTCAATGCTCCTTCGGACCTAAGAAAATAAGCCTCAGAGGCATAAAAAACAACCTGAGGAGTTGTAGTCATCGCGGCAGCAGCATACTTTGGACCAACTGCTGAATTATTGTTAATACTATTTGCAGGCAAATTTTGTTGAGCAACGGTCATACCGTTTCTTACACCACGGAATTTACCATCGGAAAGTGCAGGGCTCCAAAATATAGGTAGTCTTGGGTCATTATAGCCTACTAATAAACTTTCCATAGTGGTACTCATCCGGGAGCCATTTCTACTCATAAAATTGTTCAGTCCATTGTTAAAATCTGCATTGGTTGCAAAATGGGCTCCATCTGAAGCCTGTGTCATCACCCCGGCAGCAAATGCCTTCTCTGCTTCCAATTTAGCTTTAGCAGGTTCTACATCCGAAATTCTTAATGCCAAACGCAGGCGCAATGTATTTCCAAACTTTAACCATTTAGCATTATCTCCATTATAGATACGATCTGCTGTAGCAAATGAAGGTTTAGCTAAATTATTTTTGAGATCTGTAGTTGCTTCATCCAGTTCTTTGAAGAAATCAAAATAAATACTCTTTTGATCATCATAACTCACAACTGTAGTATCCTTGCCGATTTTAGAATATGGAATTGGACCCCACTCGTCAGTCACACGCATAAAACAGAAAACTTTCCACATTCTGGCAATTGCATTCATGCTAGGTTCTTTTCCACCTTTGGTTGCTTCGATAATATTTACCAATTTAGGCATTGCATTCACATAGGTTCCAGGCCATATGTCTTGCCATCTTTGCACAATAACATATCTATGAGACTCCTGATTAATGTTTGTACCGGCAAAATGTTGAGAGTATACTCCAGGAAACAAGAGCATACTCGTTTCGTTATAACCTATTCCACCTCCGGCTACTAATGCACCGGGGAATAAACTACGTAAATCAGGAGCAGTCAGTTCCAATAAACCATCCGGTCTTCTATTTATTTCATCGAAATTTTTAGTACAGGCTGTCAGTATTACGATTGGCGCTAAAAATAGCAGCAACCTAACGGCCCACTTTCTATATAATGATTTTTGAGTTTTCATTGTATTCAATTTAATATTAATAATAATATTTAATTCAATAGCCAATTAGCTATTAGAATGATGCGTTCAGGCTAAGACCAATATTACGGGTTGTAGGTAAAGAAGAATATTCCATACCACCCCTATTAGTTACTGCAGTAGCAATCTCAGGATCGTAAGGCGCATATTTCTTTAAGAATAGCAGATTCCTTCCAACAAGTGATAATCTGGCATTTTTAATAAATCCTGATTTTTGAACAAGCTGATTTGGTATTTTGTAACCAAATACTACCTCTCTAAGCCTTAGGTTAGTCGCAGAAAAAGCATAAAAATCCTTTGCTGGAGTTCTGTTACCTAATGATTGCCAATATCTTTCTGCAGTAATTGATGTTGTGTTTTTTACACCGGCTGTAGTATAACCATCCACAACAATTCCAGTTTCTCTATATTGAAGAGAATTTTTCGAGTTACCACTCACATCCATTGCAGCCAAAGTACCGGCTACAACTGTACCGCCATTTCTGTAATCTAATAAGAAACTGAGGTTAAGATTTTTGAATGTGAATGAATTGTTGACACCAAGCATATAATTAGGATTATAATTTCCTGCATAAGCTGTTTTCCCGGTAAGAATTGGAACACCTGCAGGACTAACTAACCTTCTGCCTTGTGCATCTTTACTCCATTCGGCCATATACATTTCTCCAAAAGACTTGCCTTCTTCAACAGTTTCGAGAACCTGTCTGTCATCCCCTAAAACAGCTGTTTTTAACCTCGGTGATAACTCAACAACCTTATTCACATTTTTAGAGAAGTTAGCCATTATGTCCCATGAAAAACTCTGATTTCTAACTGGAGCACCGCTTAACATAATTTCTACTCCACTATTCCGGATCAATCCGGCATTGATGTACTGAGAACTAAAGAGTGTAGCATTTGGAACAGCCAAAGCAATTAACTGGTTTTCAGTATTAGATCTATAATAAGTAACATCAAGCCCTATCCGGTTGGTAAAGAATCGCCAGTCTAAACCTGCTTCAAATGAAGTAGTAATTTCCGGTTGATAATTCCCGAGTGATCTAACACTAGGAGTATTTATGGCACCACCAGCCCCTACCGAAAAATAATTATCAGTCAAATATTGCTGTCCGCCAAAACCTGCTTTAGCATAAGTAGTCCTGAGCTTACCATAAGAAATCCAGCTAGGCATATCGAGCATATCTGTTATTATAGCTGTCAATCCTACTGATGGATAGAAATAAGACTGATTGGCTTTAGGAAGTGCAGACGACCAATCATTTCTGGCAGTTATATCCAAATAAAGGTAATCCTTGAATGATATAGTCGAAGTACCATACACAGACTGCACTTGTGGGGTTTGGCCAATAACGTTTGTAGTTCTTGGATTTCTTGCATTAGACATGAAGAAGTAATCCAGTTTGTTCAGACCATTAGCGTTGGTATTGATTGATTCATATTTTGTTTCCTGAATCGAACCCCCAATGTATCCTGTTAAATTGAAACTCTTATTAATATCT
>CAYJAM010000391.1:0-3006 GCA_964367725.1 uncultured Sphingobacterium sp.
CAAGCTTTTGTGCCACATAAGCTGAAGTCTGATACTCATGGAAGGAAAGTTCAGGGTTGGCATGTAAATGCCTGCGATTCTCAACCACATTTGGGTGGATCTCTTTTGCCAGTAGGGTGATCTTATCTTTTAACATTACTTAAGAATTATCATTTCAGAAAAAATGAACAGGGAAGTATAGTATTTCTTTAGCTCATTCATCAACTTTTCAGCTTCCAGCCTTGTTCGGAAATCCCCAACCCGTAACTTATAATTTGGTTGGGTATAACTGATGTAGGTATTAATAGCCGGATACCTTGCTTTAAATTTTGCCTGTTCGGAATAGGCAACCTGACGATCTAAGCCTGAAAAAATCTGTACCCTGTAACCTGATAAAGTTACATTATTACCCGTAACACCTGCTCTGTTCAATTCCAGGCGGCGGGCAATCAGACTGTCAATTTGCGGGTCCTTTGTAACCAACACCTTACCCTTTTCCTGGGCTGAAAGCTGCTGGAAGCACATAATAAGAATAAATCCGATGAGGCTTTTCCAATGCATTCTTTTAATCGGCTCCTACTCCATGGCAATTTTTGTACTTTTTGCCGCTTCCACAAGGACAAGGATCATTCCTGCCTATCTTTTGTTCTACCCTGATCGGCTGTGTTTTTTGCAGCTCTCTGGTATCATCAACAGGCACTCCACCTGAAGACTGATTAAGTTCAGGTTTTGAGACCTTTAATTTACTCAGATCCTGGCGTGGCTGAGGACGTGCCTCACGTACCTGTCCTGGATCCTGAGTTGGAATATTGCCCTTGAAAAGGAAACTGACAATATCTTTATTAACGGTTGCAAGCATCTGTTTGAACATGCTGAATGCTTCCATTTTATATACAATCAAAGGATCCTTCTGCTCATAAACAGCATTCTGTACCGACTGCTTCAATTCATCCATCTCACGCAGGTGCTCCTTCCAGGCATCATCAATAAGTGCTAAAACAACGCTCTTTTCAAATGCCTTAAATACCTCATAACCATTGCTTTCAACAGCTTTCTTGAGGTTGGTTGCTACCTGAACTGAACGTATCCCATCAGAGAAAGGAACCACAATGTTCTCAATCTGATCACCACGCTCTTTAAAAACATCCCTTAAAACCGGAAGTGTTTGGTTTGCAATAGCTTCGAGTTTACGGTGATAGAAGTCATTGATCTTCTCAAAAACTTCATCAGTAAGCGTATGAATATTGCTTGCTGCAAATTGCTTTTCTGTAAGTTCAGGATCAACAGAGAAAATACGGATCACCTCCATCTGGAAGCCTTCAAAATTACCCTGATCCTTGTATTCGGAAACAACATCCTCTACCACATCAAAAATGGTATTGTTCAGATCAACATCCAGACGCTCTCCGAATAATGCATTCTTACGTTTTGCATAAACTACCGAACGCTGTGAGTTCATCACATCATCATACTCGAGTAATCTCTTACGAACACCGAAGTTATTTTCCTCTACCTTACGCTGTGCACGCTCGATGGATTTGGTGATCATTGAATGCTGAATTACTTCGCCTTCTTCAATTCCCATTCTGACCATGATATTGGATATCCGCTCAGAACCAAATAAACGCATCAGGTTATCCTCCAGAGATACAAAAAACTGACTCGAACCCGGATCACCCTGACGACCAGCACGACCACGTAACTGCCTGTCTACACGGCGTGATTCGTGGCGTTCGGTACCCACAATCGCTAAACCTCCCGCATCCTTAACACCAGGGCCAAGCTTGATATCCGTACCACGACCTGCCATATTGGTTGCAATGGTAACAGTCCCAGCCTGTCCGGCTTCTGCAACGATATCCGCTTCCTTCTGGTGAAGTTTCGCGTTCAAAACGTTATGCTTTAAGCCTCTTAACTTAAGCATCCTGCTCAGTAATTCGGAAATCTCAACTGAAGTTGTACCTACCAGTACCGGTCTGCCGGCCTCAGTTAATCTTGTAATTTCATCAGCAACAGCATTGTATTTCTCACGAACGGTACGGTAAACCATATCTTCATGATCCTTACGCTGAGCAGTCACATTGGTTGGGATTTCAACAACATCCAATTTATAGATCTGCCAAAGCTCGCCAGCTTCTGTTACAGCCGTTCCGGTCATACCACATAATTTATGGTACATCCTGAAAAAGTTCTGGAGGGTAATGGTTGCATAGGTTTGGGTTGCATCCTCAACCTTAACATTCTCTTTAGCCTCGATCGCCTGATGTAATCCGTCAGAATAACGACGACCATCCATGATACGGCCCGTTTGCTCATCAACTAATTTGATCTTGCCCTCATCAACGATATATTCTACGTCAATTTCAAAGAGGGTATAGGCCTTAAGCAATTGATTTACAGAGTGTATACGCTCAGATTTTATGGAGAAATCACGCATTAAAGCATCTTTCTTCTCAATTTTCTCTTCAGTAGATAATGCAGATTTTTCAAGATCAGCGATCTCTGTACCCACATCCGGCATTACAAAGAAGTTTTGATCTTCTCCTGAGGCTGTGATCAGCTCAATACCTTTTTCGGTCAATTCAACCTGATTATTTTTTTCATCGATCACAAAGAAAAGCTCGGCATCCGCCTTTGGCATTTCCTTGTTCTGATTTTCCATGTGATAATTTTCTGCCTTGGTAAGAATTTGCTTCATACCCGGCTCACTCAGAAATTTGATCAGCGCTTTGCTCTTTGGTAAACCACGATGTGCTCTCAATAGAGCTAAACCACCTTCTGTCGGACCGGCATGTCCTTCATTAATCTGTTTTTTGGCTTCATTCAGAACACCGTTAATGAAATTTTTCTGGGCAGTTACCAGACGCTCAATACGTGGCTTTAATTCATAAAATTCATGCTCATCACCTCTTGGAATCGGACCTGAAATTATCAGCGGTGTTCTGGCATCATCGATCAAAACAGAGTCAACCTCATCCACCATTGCAAAATGCAGTTTACGCTGAACCAGACTTTCAGGATTCAGTG
>CAYJAM010000392.1:0-3003 GCA_964367725.1 uncultured Sphingobacterium sp.
GCCATGGAATAAAGGCGATAAATCCTTTTGCATCGGCCGGCTTTTCTGACTGTACCTCACGCAGCCAGACCAGGTGTTCAAAACGCTCTTCGAGGGTTTCTACATGCCCGAACATCATCGTTGCCGAAGTGGTTAGCCCCAATTGATGTGCCGCACGCATCACGTCCAGCCATTCCTGTCCCCCGCATTTGCCTTTGGAGATCAGCCGGCGCACTCGGTCGTTCAGGATTTCTGCTCCGGCACCGGGTAAGGAATCCAAACCGGCAGCCATCAAAGCTTTAAGCACTTCGGTATGGCTCATGCCTTCGAGTTTTGCGATATGGGCTATTTCGGGCGGACCGAGGGAGTGTAATTTTAAGGTAGGATATAATTCCTTCAATTGTTTGAACAGATCAACATAGAAAGCCAAGCCAAGGTCGGGATGATGCCCGCCCTGTAAGAGCAATTGCTCACCCCCATAACGGAAGGTTTCTTCGATCTTTACTTTATAGGTCTCAATATCAGTGATATAGCTTTCATCATGTCCCGGCCGGCGGAAGAAATTGCAGAACTTGCAGTTCGCAATGCAGACATTGGTGGTGTTTACGTTGCGGTCGATGATCCAGGTTACTTTTCCGTGAGGGACCTGCTTCTTACGCTGCTCATTGGCAGTGTACATCAGTTCGGATGTTGCCGCATTTTTGAAAAGGAATAATCCCTCTTCGGCAGAAAGAAATTCAAAATTCAGAGCCCGGGTAAGCAGATCGGAGGTTTGCATGCACAAAGATAGGGAGAATTAGCAAATTAGGGAATGAGCAAATTAGCAAATGGGGGAATTTGACAATTGGGCGATGATTATTTATTTCGGGCTGTAAAATTGCGACTCTGCGTATTTGCGAGAGCATTTTAAATACTGCCACTTTCAATTTATCAAATCCTCATTTTAGGGTAAAATCAAGCTAACTAGTCAAGTTCTACGTGCTACCTACATGGGCGATCCTTCGATCAAAACGCAATTTGATCGAAGGATCGAAGGCCTTGGTATCTCCGCGACCTTAATTATTTGACTTTTAGAGGCCTGGCAGGAGTAATTACGATACCTTTATTACCTTCATCCTGATCTCCGGATTTTTCTTTTTTTAACAGTTCTGATATAAGAATGTTGTGTGGACGTTGCCGTCCTTCGCACTTCTCCTGATAGAAGGCTTTTACTTTAGGGTCAGATAGCATTTTCAGAGCGATAGTCTGAGCTTCCTTAAAATTCAGACGCTGCTGCTTCTGGGCTATGGTAGGCACTATGTTGCTCATATCGGGGTAAGAACTTAAAATAGATCTTCCCCAGGGATCAATACGGACAACGATTGTTTTATCTATAGTGCCTCTGAAGCCCTCTAAGTTTGGGTTTTTCGAAATTGCCATAGCATTCAAATTTTTATATAAGTTACGAAAACAAAAAATCTAAATAAAAACTGATTTTTATTTCATTTAGCAGTTTGTCACCCATCATTTTCAGTTTTAATTTATCTTGATAAATATTTTTTCTTTGGGAAAGAAGAATTTTTATATTTACTGACCTATCTATTGAAAAATGACCTACAAAGAACAGTATCTGTATCTTAAACAGAAAACAGCTGATTCCTACAACCTGTGGATTAAAGCGCAAAATCAATTGGCAAGCGATGAAGATGGCTTTCTGAATGAACAATTATGGGATAATCTTGAATTCAGTGCTTCCGACTTACAAAAATCTCAGAATGAGTTTAATAAGTTTTGCAGCATCATCCGGAAAGGAAAATATACGGCTGATGATATTTTGGGTGAGCAGCAGGCTTGCGCTTAGTTTTTGTCAGTTATCTGTTATCTGTTATCTGTTGTCAGTGATATTCTGCTGATTACAAAATGGCCGGGTAATAGTTTTTATTCAGTTTAGGATAACATTGTTTTTCTTGAACCAGGATTTAGTCTTGATTCCTGGCTCTTGGTTCTTGAATCAGTCTTCTCCAGATTGCTATCGGGTCTCTCATTGACAAATTCTACCACCCATTTCAATTTCCAAATAAATATTTATACTTTTATTTAATCAAATTAAACTCTCAAAATCAATAAATTATGAAAAGGATTCTAATTTTTGCCGCAGTGATTCTGTTCCTGGCTTCGTGTCAGAAGGAAACGAGTCTGGAAAGTTCGGTTCAGCCTGAATTATCAGCCAAAGAATATGCGAAAATGACTGAAGATGCCCTTCTGGCAAAATCCAAAGAAGGGAAAAGAGATGATAAAAATGATAAGAATAAAGGTAAAGACAGGGATGACGATAGGGGTAAGGATAAGGACGATGATAAGGATAAACCAGAAACAAAGGTCTTAAAGAGCTCTGGTTCAGGAACCATTGCCTATACACCTGGTGGTTGTGGTGCCGGAACTGTACAATTTAATTCGAATGGCACTGGGAATTCTACCGTTATTGGATCCTTTTCACAACAAATTACCTTCTGCATGGATATGGCAACCGGGCAGGTGATCAGTCCGATTACCGGAGTTGGAACAACACCTAATGGAAGTAAAATTTATTATTCATTCGCCGGACAGGGTGTTGACGCAGCTACAGGCTTTATGTATCAGGACTACATTATAACCGGAGGTACCGGAAAATTTGAAGGTGCAAGTGGTGCCACCCGTTTATTATACGATATCAATGAGCCAACCGCTTATCGGTACACAGGTACAGGAACCATTACATTCTAACTATTAGGGAGTAACACTCCTGGTCATTAGTATTAAACCCTTGTTGGTACAAGCACCGGCAGGGGTTTTTTATTTAAATAGGATGTTATAGGGGATTAAGTTGTAAGTTATAAGTTGTAGGTTATAAGTTAGGAATTCTGTGTTCATTCAGAAATTCATCTCAATGTTGCATTTCACACATCGACAAATTGACAAATCAACAAATCGACAAATTCGATCTCATTTGACTGTAACAGATCTCTCCTCGCGACAGAGTTCATTTTAACACAAAAACCCGTTCGC
>CAYJAM010000393.1:0-3000 GCA_964367725.1 uncultured Sphingobacterium sp.
TCCTTAATCGATATGATTTTAACGATTCAAAAAGCAGCGTAGAACTCGATAAAAAGACAAACGAAATCACCATCATCACTGAGAACGATATGCGCCTGAAAGCTATTCAGGATGCGATTATATCGCGGATGGTAAAACATAACCTGGATCCGGGTAGCATGGACCTAGGAAAGGAACAATATGCATCGGGTAATATGCTCCGAAAAGAGATTAAAATTAAGGAAGGAATCGACAAGGAAGCCGCCAAAAAGATCGTCAAAAAAATAAAAGACAGCGGACTGAAAGTCCAGGCTTCTATCATGGACGATCAGGTTAGGGTTCAGGCCAAGAAAATAGATGATTTGCAAGCCGTAATTGCACTTTGCCGCAGCGATGATTTTGGACAACCGCTGCAGTATATTAATATGAGAAACTAATTTATAATTGAGAGTGGAGAATGGAGAGTGGAGAGTGATTTCATTTTCAATTCTCAACTCTCAACTCTCAACTAATTAAACCGTCTTCACATCTTTCTCATCATAATCATCAATATCCATGATGTAAGCATTCTGAATCAGAAATTCGAACAAATGTTTTGCTTCCTTGGATACAGGCATATTACGTGTGGTGATTATCTGATTGTTTTTCTTATCAAGGTAAGGATAGGCATAGAGTTTTACATTCTTACTGAAGAGGTCACTGATATAGGCTAATAGTTCGTCTGTATAATTTTCGCCGTAATTTTCAGAGTTAAATATATTTTTCAGGTTTGCAATATTGGTTGATATACCAACACTTTTGGGGCTGCAACGTGAAAGGTATTGTGCCAGTTTATGATTTCGGGCAAAGTCAGATACGATTACATAATTTCCTGTTGCACAAAGCTCTTCAGCCCTTTTTGCAAATTTTTCAAGATCCTCATTGCTTAGTTCTGATTTATCTTCAAGAAAATTGGTCATCAAGACCTCGATCATAACAATTATGTTCCTATCGTTTACTTTCTGAGTTTGCTTAAACTGCTCGACCGCTTTGTTAAATAAGTCGAAGTTTGGTGTGGATTTCTGTCCAAATTTTGTCCGGAGGATCATCACATCCTTCTTATAGAGCACATCCTTAGATTGACGTGCATGACCATTTTTATCAAAAATAGCAGCCCCGGAAAAGCCTTTGGCTATAAGATATAAGTTAACCAGCCGGTCGTTCGCATTCTTAAATTCCGGACCACTCAAACTGATCAGATCAATTTCTACAGACCCTACTGCCAAATTATCAACCAGAGACTCAATCATCGACTGAACATCATCATGGTAATAATATGCAGCATAAACCAGATTAACACCTAAAATTCCCAATACATTCTGCTGAAGATTAGAATCACTGTCCAGTAGTCTGACATGAAAAACAATATCATTTGGCTCACCTCCAGGGCTAAGTTGAAACCTGATACCCAGCCAACCATGAGGATCATTGGTCTTATTGAAGTTTAAAGTTGTTACCGTATCAGCAAAAGCGAAAAAGGTTTTGCCGGCATATTTTGGCCCACAGAGGCGTTCAGATAAAAGTCCGAACTCATGCTGTATCATTTTATCAAGTCTTGATTCAGAAACATAGCGGCCAGATTCCTCTTCCCCATAAATGGAATTACTAAAGACCATATCATAAGCCGACATGGTCTTGGCAATCGTTCCTGAAGCAGCTCCGGCAGTAAAAAAATTTCTTGCGACTTCCTGGCCTGCTCCTATTTCGGCAAAAGTTCCGTAAATAGATTCATCCAAATTAATCTTTAAGGCTTTTCGCTTATTCTCTAAAATTTCTCTCAACATGCGGCAAAATTACGATTTTGAAGCTTAAACCGCAATTTAAATAGAAAAGGCAGGTGGTAAACCACCTGCCTTTTAAAACGAGTTTTTAATCAGGATTAGCTGATCGCTATCTCTCTCGACAGAATCTTTGCTTCTTCCTTCTTTGCTACACTGATAAACAAAATACCATCTTTATACTCTGCAGTAATCTTAGCGTGATCTGCTGTCTCAGGTAAGGTAAATGTTCTCATAAATGAAGAATAATTATACTCAACTCTGTTGTATTTCTTTGCAGAATCCGTCTCGGTGTTTTCTTCCTTTCTTTCAGCAGATACACTCAATAGATTCTGCTCCAGATTGATTTTAAAATCTTCCTTCTTAAGCCCCGGAGCTGCTAATTCAATGTGAAATTCATTTTCGTTTTCAGCAATGTTAACCGCCGGATTACGATTTAAGGTGCTTTTAGACAAAAAGGGATCGGCATTGAAAAACGACTCAAAAACATCGTTATAAGCCGGTTTGAATACTTTGTTTGTGTTTCCGTTTGCAAATTTTACAAGTGCCATTTTGATATCCTCCTAAATTTTTAATTTGTTATTTCAAACTATTCGACAATGTGTATACCATTTTGCATATTGCACAAAAACAAGCCAAAATAAAGGACAAACTGGCAGTTAGTTTTATTTTCTACCGACATAATGACAATAATCACATGAAAGGATATCATTTCAAGACGAAAATCCCTATTCGCTTTGCCGACATAGATGCTTTAGGCCATGTAAATAACGCCATATATCTTACTTATTTTGAGATAGCACGATCAGCTTACTGGGCTGAAATCATTGAATGGGACTGGAAATTACTCGGAATCATAATCAGAAAATCAATTGTTGATTATCTTAAACCAATAACACTTTCTGATAATTTATATGCTTATGTCAGAACCTCAAAAATTGGCAACAGTAGTTTTGAACTGGAATACGTTCTTGTAACCAACAAGAATGGCATTGAAGAAATATGTACAACAGGCCAAACTCTTTGTGTCTCTTTTGACTATACTCTTCAAAAACCTACCCAAATTCCGGAAGAGCAGCGCCTTAAGATGGAAAACAGTATGAAGAATAATCTTGAGTAATAAAGGCTGAATATGTACTTGGCAGGACTAGAAGATCTTACCGGGATTCAGTATTCCCTTGGGATCAAAAACTGATTTAATACC
>CAYJAM010000394.1:0-2998 GCA_964367725.1 uncultured Sphingobacterium sp.
AGTAGTAAGAGAGAGACTTCGAAAGAAAGAAATTAACTATTTGTTTGTAAGAGATATCTACAATGAGGGGGTTGATATACCAGAAATTGATACAGTCTTATTTCTACGACCTACAGAAAGCTTAACCATTTTTCTTCAACAACTGGGTCGAGGCTTGAGGCTGGCTAAAGACAAAGACTGTTTGACAGTTCTGGATTTTGTTGGAAATGCAAGACCAGAGTATGATTTTGAACATAAATTTCGAGCATTAGTAGGTAAAACTCAAACATCAATTATAAAAGAAATTGAAGATGAATTTCCACACCTACCACTAGGTTGTTCAATAATATTAGAGAAAAAGGCAAAAGAAATAATTTTAAAGAATATTCGAGAAGCAATTGGTTTCAATCGCAATCAATTGATTGGTAAGATTCGAAACTTCAAACATCAATTTACAATACCTTTAACTTTGAACAATTTTCTAGATGTACACCAAATAGACATCCAGCTTATTTATAAAAAAGGATCTTGGAAACGGCTATGTGCTGACGCTGGTGTAATTCCCGATTTTCATGAACCCAATGAATTAGAACTTACACGTTGCATCAAAAAATTACTGCAGTGCAATTCATTAAGTTATCTTCAATTTATTCAAAAACTAATTTCAAACAACGTCCATTTCCACGATTTGATTGACCAACAATCAATGTTATTAATGTTTTATTATGATTTATGGCAAAACTCAGGTCCAAAACTCGGATTTAGCTCAATAAACGAAAGTCTTATTCAACTTTTTGAGAATAAAATTTTAGTTTCCGAACTAAATGAGGTATTGGATCATTTAATCAATAAAATAGACTTTATTGAGAAGGAAATAAGATTGAATTTTTCCTTTCCCTTAAAGCTGCATAGTAGATATAATTTAGATGAAATTCTGGTTGCATTGGGTATGCAGACGTTTGAAAAAACAGCTTTTGGTCAAACAGGTGTTTTTTATAACAAAGACACCAATACCGAAGCTCTTCTAATTACTCTTAAAAAATCTGAAAAGGAATATTCACCAACAACGCTGTATGACGATTATGCACTTAGCGAGTATCTTTTTCACTGGCAGTCCCAAAATGCAACTTCACCTGAATCTCCCAAAGGACAATCCTATATAAATCAACAAAACCTGAATAAAAAAATATTGCTATTTGTTAGAGAACGTAGTAGTGATGAATACGGCTTCACCATGAATTATGTATTTTTAGGTCTCGCCGATTTCTTGAATTCATCAGGTGCAAAACCTATGAATATCGAATGGAAATTAAAAGAACCAATGCCTGCTTACATCTGGAAGGAAAGCGGAAAATTAGCTGTTGGATAATAAATGTGAGAATAAATTATTTCACTAATGAGTAACCATATTCTGAATTCCTTTCTCTTAAAACTATCTAAACTAAACAGAGCTAATACCTCTTACGGAAAGGCCCCACATAAACCAATTCTACTAATTTCTATCATCGAGCTTATTGAGAAAGGACTAGTTTGGAATAACCGAGTTTATGTAAATACTGATCTCGTGGGTGCATTTCAAGAAAACTGGCGTTTGTTGGTTAATACTTTACACCAGCCTGATTTTACACAACCATTCTATTACCTACAAAGTGAAAAAATCAATGGAAAACAGCTCTGGTTCCTACAACCCAAATTAGGCTGTCAGATTAATGCTCACATTAAAAGTGTCGGCAGATTAGCAGAAGTTTTGGATTTTGGTTATTTCGACTCTGAATTCTTTCAACTATTAACTGATCCTATTTCTAAAAATGTAATAAAGACATTATTGCTTGATACTTATTTTTCAGAAACTAAAAATAATTTTCTTTTGAGCAAACAAAAGGGTCTCGGGTATATTCATGACCTTCAGGATTATATACTAAATGAACCTGAAGCAAAATATCGGAATATCAAAATCGAAACTGAGGAAGATGTATTCGTTAGAGGCGGACTATTTAAAAAGCTGGTGCCTAAAGTTTACGATTCTACTTGTTGTTTTTCAGGAATGCGACTTGAATCAATCTACGGGCATAATTTTATTGATGCCTGCCACATAGTACCTTTTAGCCTGACTCATGACGATAAAATAAATAATGGCATAGCCTTATGTCCTAATCTGCATCGAGCATTTGATAGAGGTTTGGTAAGTATTGACATTGATTACAAAATTCTAATTAGCAGTCAAATAACCGAAAATGAGGAACACCCCTATGGCTTAAGCAAGCTAAAGGGATCTAAGATAAGATTACCATTTGGGAGCAAACATTACCCATCACAGGAAAATCTTGACTTTCACAGAAAAGAAATTTTCAAACCCTGATAAATCCGTATAATTTTACTCTTCTCAAAAAAAATACTCAATATAAAACCCACCCATCCCATGAAACGCCGCCAACTCCTCAAATCCCTAACCCTCCTTCCCCTTGCAAGCGGAATAAATAATCTTTCCCTACATGCAGAACCTGCCCCGGCCGAAGATCTGTATAAGGAACTGGGCATCCGTACATTTATTAATGCAGCGGGTACTTTAACCTATATGACCGGCAGTATCATGCAGGATAAGGTTTTGAAGGCGATCAATAGTTCGGTTGGTAAGTTTTGCATGCTGGATGAGCTGCAGGATAAGGTGGGTGAACAGATTGCAAAAATGACTCATGCGGAGGCTGCAACCGTAACCAGTGGTGCTTATTCGGCTATGACTTTGGGACTTGCAGGAGTCCTTACCGGTTTGGATATGAAAAAGGTTGGGCAATTGCCTAATCTGGATGGAATGAAATCGGAAGTGATCTGTCAGAGAGCGCATAAAGATGCCTATACCCAGGCCTTTTTACTGACAGGTTGTAAGATCATCACCGTAGAAACCCGGGAAGAACTGGAGAAGGCCATCAATAAAAAAACAGCGATGATGCATTTCCTGAACATTGCGGTTAATGGTGGTAAAATAAAACATGAAGAATGGATTGAAGTGGGTAAAAAGCAC
>CAYJAM010000395.1:0-2989 GCA_964367725.1 uncultured Sphingobacterium sp.
ACTAAGGTTATTTACTCAAAAATAAATCTTGATTATTAATAGCAAACCTAAGGGGTGGCAGCTCTAGCTTTTTTGCAAGACTGAATTTCATAATAGCTATTAAATCTATTGCAAAAAACTAGGGCAGAACACGGGACTATCGGGGCCGAAGATGCACAGTCCCTGCTTTCTAAAATAATAGAAATCTTCAATCTAAATTCTCCGAACAGTATAAATCAATCTATTCTAGAAACCTCAATCTCCTCCATTTTATCCAGCCCTTTAAACTGTACTTCAATTTTCGGCGTTTCATCACCACTGAAATCTGAATCGATAAGAATAACATGTGCTCCCGAAGAAACGTTAGGGGGTTTATTTTGTAGTTTGAATGAACCTTTAGGTTTTCCGTTTTTATCATAAAACCGGATTGTTTCTGTGCCATCAGAAACCAGACTTTCGCCGGCAGCTAATTCAACAGGAAATAAAAGTTCCATGTAATTGTCGATTTGCATTTTAACATTTTTCACACTGCCCTTTTCGCCTGTTATCTGCATCCTGAATTGTAAAGGTTGCTCCTTCCATTTATACTGCAAATTCCAGCTTGTATGAGTAGGTTCTCCCGGCTGCCGTTCAAATTTCTCTCTGGTAAAAACCGGCGACATCGCATACTGATGCAATCTCCATTTACCTTCTGCCCGCTTTTCGAGATGGAATTCATTCTTAGGGTTTTTTAACTCCTCCTGCTGCGCTTTACTAAAGGCATTTCCATTTCTGGCCAATTCCCATTCCCGTATGGCATCGAGCAGTTGGTTGGTCTGGCTGTTTTTTCTCAAAGCTGCTGGCCTGGCAACCATCGCAAATCCGGCATTATAGCCGGCAGCTCTCGACAGCATCCACTCCATCTCCGGTAGGGTGGTGTTTTCTGCAAGCAGATACCAGCCCAGCATATGCGGCATATAATTCCGGTCAAATAAACCCTGATTATCAATCCGGTATTGCTGCATACTTTCCTTAAATCCTCCGTACCAGGGCTCACCCCAGTTATAATAGGAACCGATATGCCAGTAAAAGGTTTTGCTCAGACTGGTACCTATTAAAAAATCATGTTTTACCTGGTCATACACATCTTTGGCAAAAAGTTCCAGCGCATAATCTCCCTGACCGGATGCAAGAGCGCCTTCATGCCCATCCAGATCAAGATGATCCACTCCGGTTTCATTCATTAAATCGGCTATGTTTTTCGCAACTTCCCTTTGCATATCCAGATTAGGGAAGAATACATTGTAAGAATGATCAAATAATTTCCCTACCTGATCTCCGGCCTGATGGGCAGATCTTGTTGTGCCAAATGCACCACGCTGGCAATCCAGTAACAAATAAGGGGCGGTACTACTTACCGATTTATAGCGGATCAACTCAGATCCGATCTTTACGGTATGCAAATTATTCCCTTTTTCATCATTAAAATACTCGGGCGATATTACCTCGATGGTATTTTGATCAGCATCGATATTTCTGTTTAATGTGGAAGTACCTGTAAAACTAAGCCTGTTATCAGGGACAGGTGTTACGTAAGGGTCATTGGTATTGATAAAATTGGTCAGTGTATGCATGCCCAGATACAAACCCGCGGCATGTGCTTTGTCAACACAGTTTTTTAAGCCTTCCTTTCCATTGGGAAATTGCTCCGGATTTAATACAAAATTACCCCAGCTTTTAAACGGCCCCTCGTGATACAGGGAAACCAGTCCGGCACGTTTGGTATACCCAATCATCTCATCAATATCTTTTTCACCATAGGAAGAGATCATATAAGATTTGCCATATAGATCAGACTTTTTAAACCATACTCCTTTGATGGTTGGATGCGGCAGATTTTCAGCGATCTCGATCTGCTCCAGCCGGTCGAAGGTTTGGGGCTCTTTACAGGTAAAAACTGCGATCTTACTCCCGACAACCGTTTCACCTTTTAATGCTTTTACCGGCATGTCTTTATAAAGCCCACCCCAGGCATCTACCAATCGCTCGCGATCCCGGTTTATTGAATAGGCTTGTAGTTTGCTTCCCCATTTGGAAGAAACTGCCGCAATGCCCCTTGCCCAGGTGCTGCCTTCCTTGCTGGGGTAATCACCACCCAATGTTTTAATGTTTAAGACCTGGATACCAAGGGATGTTTCGCCATCGCGCACTACGCCAATGATCTCGCCTATGGTTTTACTTATTGTATTGGGGAATGGTCCCCAGATTATGGCATCTATTTTACTCATGGGTTCTGCTTTAATAATTTCCAGAACAAGATGAGTTGCTTTACTGGTTGCCCTGACATCAATACTTACTCCTGTTTCCTTAAACCCAAGGGTGATTTTTTTCTGAACCTGATCATATTTCATTGAACTGGCCTGGTAGCGGATGTCCTTGCTTACCAGAGTAATCAATGAAGAAATGGTATCCGTATAACTATAATTTTTTCCTGTTGATGAATTGGATAATTCTGTGACTGATCCCTGTTTGTTAAGACTCATTTTCAATTCACCTGCTGTGAATGATACTTGTGCAAGGGTATATTGCGAAAGACAGATTAAACCGGCAAAAAGGATTGTATTTCTGATTATAATTAGTTTGGAAAAGCTCATTCGATTTCTGGCTGATTAAAAATATTAAATTAAGTTATTTTTCAGATTGGAGCTAATTCATACTGTAAATTTTATTTACCTTAAATTAATTAATGATTTTGCTTTTCAATTTTTAGCTGCAGGATGCAAAGACGATTATTTTTAAAGACCTCCGGAATATTTGCTGCCGGAATGTATGCCTCAAGGGCAAGAGCTATTGCAGGTCCATTTTTGCCGGGAGAACTTGTACACAACATTCCTGTTGATAAAAAACTGGATCCACAATGGTTAAGATCATTGTTTCAGCGTGGTGCGGTCACTAAATATTTAAAGAGCAAAAATGAACTAAACTTTATTGGGATGCCAGTTGGCGGGATCAATACCGGTACGGTTTATTT
>CAYJAM010000396.1:0-2983 GCA_964367725.1 uncultured Sphingobacterium sp.
CCCCAAAACCCCAAAACCCCAAAACCCCAAAACCCCAAAACCCCGAATAATTGAATAAAAATTAGTCTGATTCTCCTCAAAACTTCTCAAACTCATCAATTATTGTAGTTACGTTGACTTCAATTGGTGTGTTTCCAAAGTAGGGATGATTCACCAGAGCCGAGATCGTCAAGTACTTCTCTTACTTTTCTTTCTTGGTTGGCCCTGTGTCGTCCGAAAATCCAATGTCTTTCCTTTTTGACCTCATGGGTTTGTCTTGCTTTCAAATGACTTTAGAGACTGTTTCCTTCTTCACCTCAATGTTTTCTTTCTCTTAGTACTCAAGCCTTTTCTTTTTAATAACAAAGTCCTTTATGAGTTTGGCAGTGAGGAAGTTCTCTTCTTCATTCTCGTGAATTCAGTCAACCGCTCAATAACATTCCCACAAGATGCATTTTAACTCAGGATCTAACAATGGCAATCCATCTAAGTCATTTAAGTTGGATGAGGTCCCATGCAATATAATTTCAGTCAGAAGTTTTGCGAAGTTTCATAGAAGAACAGCTTCATAATACAAATGATTAGTGATGCCATGTTTCTTTGGGTTTCCATACACTTCATTCAGGAAAAATACTTTGATGCCAAAGTCTGCAAGGTAAACATTCGCAGTTGTGATGTCTTGATCCATTTAGTAATTGCATTTGTAAGCGAGATCCTTGAATGCTTACAAAATTTCATTTGCGATATACTTGAAAAGTCCTGGAAAACTAAGGATACTTTAGTCTTTTCTTTCAATTAAGAATTTTCTCAGATTAAGTTTGAGAGTAGCATGTGGAATTTCAAAGAAATACATATTTTATGAATCGTCAAATCCCAAATAGTTGATGAAGTATTTTGAAAAGATTAAGTTACTGAGAGCCCCTATTTTGTTGTGAATCAGTTGAGCATTATCAAAATCAGGGTAATCTTGAGGTATCACCAATGCTTCCAAAGGATAGTCCTTATCTGCACAGTATGCGAGTTCTTTTACAATTCCATCGTCATAAGCTTTGAGAATTTTCTTGTTTTAGTTGCGGTAATGCACTTTTCAAACTCAGATCTAGCTGAACTAAAGTCAAATTGCGGCAGACTGTTCAAGAAGATAATCTTTAGGCTATTTGAGAAAGTTATAGTTAATGTCGTATATTCAGTCCCAAACAAAAGCTTGGTTGTCTTCAGAGATACTTTTGATTTAATCAAATAAATGAGTCATAGATGTCTCTGCTGATTAACATCTTTCAGAGTTGCTGTGCAGAATTTTACTTAAATTGTAGATTTCTTCATTCGTTAATGTCTTGAGATTGAGGTGGTTTAGATGAGTGATTGTGTTGTCGATTTATTCTCTCACGTCGTCAAACCCTTCCTCAAGTTTCCGAAGGTTTTTATCTGCATAAATCTAAGTGATTGTCTAAAGAATAGTCTCAAAAGTGCAAGGAAAAGATGGCGTAAAGTGTGAAAGTCTTTCTTGATCTTTAATCGACATGAGCTTGAGTCGTAGAAGCATCGCATTAAAATAGTCCCATTGCTCTAGATCTTTGATAAGAGTAGATCCGTGAGTTTAGCAAGTATCTTGAAATGCTCATTGCATTTTGAGCTCATATTCAGTAAGAAATTCCATTTCAAATTTTAAATATGAAATCAGATATTGGAGCAGTTCGAAAGTCGAAAAAGACTGTTCAACAAACACTAAAAGAAGAAACAAAGAAACTTGAAACAAAGATGGCAAATTTGAAGAACATTATGAATTAGTCTAAACAATCAAAATATGACAGTCATCCTTTGTTCTAAAACAAACCACCTTCAGCTCAAGGAAAATACAAGACCAGCCATTTATGAGGATAAATGGATAGAACTAAAGAAGAACTGAAACAGTCTGAAGAAGAGTCTGTTTCAAGCGTGCTTCCAGACACTTTTTGGGAAATCCTGGAAGAAAGTGCTTTAGATGTCAATGAAGTAGAAGAGTTTCGTCAAGAGAGCGAAATCAGTTAATTGTTGTAAGATCTCAAATTGGAAAAATATGAAAACAAGCTTACCGACCTTGGAATTTGAAACTGCGAAGACTTAAAGTCTTTAAGTGAATCAGACCTTGACTCTTTAGGCATTCCTCTTGGTCACAAACTCAAGTTGCTGAAAAAGATCAAAGAATTAGTTAAACATTCTACTTCTCCCCCTGTTCAAACTCAAAAAGAAATCTCTAGCAATAAGAGTTTTGCTAAAACTAGTTCTCAGTCTGAAGGAATCAGTCCTGATGAAGAACTAAATCCTTATATGGGAAAGCCTAAATTGTAATTAAGAAATCCTTTGTTGGAAGATGGATTTAATGAGGAAGAAAATTGATTAGCATTTTAGGCAGCTGTAAACGAATGGCGATAGGGATCGCCATCTAAGAAGGTATGATTTGAAGATACTTAAAGTGAATTCACCATTGTTGGAGTATGAGATAAGTCTGAAAAGAAAAGTGGTTATGTAAACACATAAATCCAGCACTCATCAAAGAATTCAAAAACACCTTCAACATAAACTGAAGAGGAAGAAGAGAAGTTTAGTAAGTCTTCTCTCAATTTTAACATTAATGAGAAAGGAGAAAGAGTATTTGATCTTCCAAAAGAGAGAGATGTTCCTGAGGCTTGTTGGCAGTGCTACAAGATTTTTAAGCGATCTGATTTGATTTTTGATTGTGTGACTGAGAAATGATTTTGCTCCCCTCTGTGTATTAAAACTCATCAAGATCTATATTGCATACCCTGTGAAAATTCTAAATCAGATGCTTAATGATAAGGAAATTATGCAGAATGCATAATACCTAAGTTTCTCAAAATAAATGGCTATTTAATTGGACCAAAGTGGTTTTGCTCAGAGTTATGTGCTAAAAGCTACTATTCTGAATCAGAATTAGAAGGGTTAGTTAACATGTAAGAATTCAATACTTGGGGTTTTGGGGTTTTGGGGTTTTGGGGTTTTGGGG
>CAYJAM010000397.1:0-2982 GCA_964367725.1 uncultured Sphingobacterium sp.
CCCCAAAACCCCAAAACCCCAAAACCCCAAAACCCCTTTAAATTGAAACTTGAAGGAGAAAAATTAATTTTCTAAAATTTTTGGTGTCAACAACTCTTGATTGTTGTCGCTTAAAATTTCAAGATATGCTCTATCTCGTTCAGCCATTTCTTCTTTATTCAATGCCTCAAAGCATCAGATTCATTCTCAAATTGCTTTATACCTTAGCTGGGGATTCAAATCTAAGCACTTTGAAAAGTCTTCAATCGCATTCAGAATGTCTCATCCCATTTCCAATTATGCCACACCTCAAATGTAATATGTTTTTGATAGTATCTCCTTCTCTGTTAAACTCCATTCTTCTTTCTTGTAAAGTAGGTAAATTACTTTAGATGTAACCATCTCAGCTTCATTGTACTGCTTCAATTTACAGCAAATGACAGATTTGATGAACAAGCAGACAAAATCGGATGGGTTGTTCTCTAACTCAATTTTAATCGAATCTTTGGCTAATGAATAATCACGGTTGAGAAATTGAATGAAGGATTTGTAGCAATGAAGTCAACAAAGAGATTACTTACCATGAATTTCGATTGCTTCGTTTACAATTTTGAGCAATTTATTCAGATCCTGTTGAGTTTTGAAAGCAAGTTATATGTACATTGTTAAAATATCAACTGTACAACATTTTGAAGCTATATATGATAAAATGCACATAGATTGTTTAGTCAAACCTTTAATGTTCATTAACTTTGCATAGAGAAACAATGCATTATTTCAGTCTGAAAGTTGTGTCGATCATGGCATTTTTACCACGAATTTTGTTTCATAAGTCATTATTTCTTCAATTGGAATTACTTCATTTTTGATGTATTGGTCAAGTTCTTTATAGCATTGCTTAAATTAACCGTTTTGAAATAGCAATTACAAATTTCTCATGTTGAACAAACCTTGCTTTGCTGAAGTTCATTTATGATCTGACTTTTAAGAAGAAAGAATCAAATTGTTGATTTCTACAGAAATGCTATTTTCTTAGGGAGATAAAATTTATTGAGAAATTCGTTTGGTTTTCAACTTGCTTTTGATAATAGGTTTGAAAAGTCAGCGATTTGACATTGGAGGATTTCACTTTGAAGGCATTTTACTCGAAGCAAACTTTTGTTCCTTAGAAATCAACTTTGGTCATCAAGGTCACGATGGAGAAATATTTGATGATTGAGGGGGTTCCGATTCATAAAAATTACTTCGATTTAAGATTTATTTGTTGTTTGCTTTAAGATTATTAAGCTTTGCATCTTTTCAAAGAACAATTTTAACTTTCTTAGAAGGTCTTTACTTAAGAGGACTGATGAATCTATCATTGACTTTCTATGCTGATTTGAAGCTAGAGTTCATTATCATATGGCTTAGATCCAATTAAATTCGTTTCTCTTCTTCTTTTTAAACTTTCTTCTTTGATGTCTATGCATGTTTTAGTGATTTGCTTGAAACTTTTGATTATGATCTTTGGCTACTGCTATTTCATCATTCTTTCAATTGACATTTTTAGTCAGAATCATTAGACTCTAAGCTTATTCAGCCTCACTTTATCTAGTAAAGTTTAGAACATAGAGTTTTATCTGAAAAATTCATGATTTTCGTTGACATCCCACATTTCTTTTTCTTTTTCCCAGAGGATGATTTTTGATTACTTTGATTGATTGACGAATCGCATTTGAAAGTTGACATTTCAAAAGTGCTGATGTTCAAAAACTTGTTTTGTCAGTTTCGATTGGTCATATTTGATTCATGAAGGGGGATATGATCATAAAGAGAAGGTCATGCCTATTTAATGCAATCTTCAGCAATTTCATCTACACTTTGACTAGGATCGCAAAAGGTCACCAAATTCTCAATTTGTTTTTAGAACTAATCTTCTGTTTGCAAGCTTCAATCATCAACTTAATTTTAAGCTTGTTTCTGTTAATTTGAGTGTCCCTTTGATGAAGTCTCACTTACTGAGTTGTTTATGTAGGCTGGTATTGTTCCAGGAAACATTTTGTTTCTTTGTATTTTCAACGCATAGCCAACTCCTTCTTCTTAGGAACTCTTTGTTCCTTTCGTTTTTGTTTCTATGCTAATATCTTTTGCACATTACGAATCAAACGATAAAGCTCAATTGTACAACTCAATGGCTGTATCGAAATTTCCTTTTTTGTTTTCCATTGCAGCTTGAAGGTAAAGAGCCTATGAAGACTTTTCCATAGCTTATTTATAGCAGCTTTCCGCTTCATCTGATCAGTTAAGCTTTTCTAGTAATTTTCCCTTCAAGCATAAGAATCATTCATGGTGAGGTCAGACTTTAAGTACTTGCATAATTTCATTCAGCGCATCATCCAGATTTCCCATTTTCATCATTTAGGCAGCTTTTGTGTAAAGCAATGATTCTTCAAGAGAAATTGAAATCTGATTCGTTTATCAGTGTTAAGATCAGTACTGAATCTTAGAATCTGATTTCTGATAGAACCTTTAGCAACGAGAATTGAGAGAATTTTTCAGTTAATTTTCAGCTTGATCAAGCATCTATCCAAGCGGAGAAAAGTCTTATTTGTATCACTAATTGATGAGAACATTTGTGTCTTTTGCAGGTTTATTGATTTTAAACAGCTCTGATCTAGGTGAAGCTACAAATTATTCGTTACCCCGAGCAAAAAGTTAAGAGTAATCCATTTCTGAAACTAATATCTCTTTCAGTTTGTCGCCTTTATTCGAAGCTCAAAGACTTGACTGAATACTCTCTAAAGTAGAGTTTTCTTTGCTCTAATCTTGAAAATTGACTACATCATCTTCCCCGTACATTTACCTTTTCACTTTTACTAGACTTTGATTAGAATTCTCTTAGCGAGAAAGGTTTGATGACTTCATAATTAACTTATTAAAATCTCTGATATTCATCTTGTCTTCAGGTCGAGATAGGATCTTCAATGTGGGGTTTTGGGTTTTTGGTGTTTTGGGGTTTTGGGG
>CAYJAM010000398.1:0-2977 GCA_964367725.1 uncultured Sphingobacterium sp.
GCGATTTTCTAGATAATTCCCATTCGGTTAGAATCAAATTTAAGCAGGATAAACAGCAGGATCGTAAAACTCCATAAAGAAGAACCTCCGTAGCTTAAAAATGGGAGAGGGATGCCAATCACCGGAATTAATCCAATCGTCATTCCTATATTGATAAAAACGTGGAAGAACAGAATTGAGGCTACACCATAGCCATAGATCCTTGAAAAAGAAGATCGCTGACGTTCCGCAATATTTATTATCCGAATCAAAAGGAAGAGATATAAACTGATCACAAGGAAACAGCCGGCAAAGCCCCATTCTTCACCCACAGTACAGAAAATGAAGTCAGTACTTTGCTCGGGAACGAAATCATATTTGGTTTGAGTGCCTTGAAGATATCCTTTCCCCCATAAACCTCCTGATCCAATGGCAATTTTAGATTGATTTAAATTGTATCCAATTCCGCGCGGGTCATTTACCTTTCCAAGAATGACATCAATCCGGTTTTTTTGATGAGGTTTTAGGATCTTATTGTAGGCGAAATCAACAGAAAATATGAATAAGATAGAAAAAAGTAAACCTGAAGCAATAATAGTTAATGATTTCCTGCTTTTACGATAAAAGTAAATGAGGGTACCTGCCATGGCAAAGACACCAACAAGTACAACGTATTTATTATATAAAACTGTAAGTACAAAGAGCAAAATGGAAAGACCTTCAATAATCAGGAAATAGCCTGATAGTCCCTCTCGATACAATACCAGAATAAGAGAACTGAAGGTCAGTGCAGAGCCGGCATCAGGCTGCAGCAATATAAGCGCGGTTGGAAGGAGTATGATGAATGCCGCAGTTATCTGGGTTCTGAAATCCTGGACTTTAATGGTACCAGAGCTAAGGTATCTGGCAAGTAATAAACAGGTTGCAAATTTAGCAAATTCAGAAGGTTGAAGCCGGAAACTGCCGATAGGAATCCAGGCCTGATTTCCACCAACATTGCGGCCGATGATCAAAACAAGAATCAGAAGCAAAATGGTAATGCCATAAAATACCGGAGAAAAGGTATTGAAAAATTTATTGTCAAATAGCAGGATCGCAAATCCAATAATGAAGGCTGAAATAATGAAAATCAGTTGTTTGCCATAATTTGTATCCAGATCAATGATACTAGGATTCATGGGATCATATACAGCAGCATGGATGTTGAACCAGCCGATGATGCACAAAGTCACATAGGTCAGTATGATAAACCAGTCTACATTAAAAAAGAGGCTGCGTTGATTATTCATTGGAGATTACCCTCGCTTCTGTTAAAACTGTTTTATTTCCGGTACTGTCTGAGTCCTGCTTCCTGATAACTTTACCAGAGCCTGGGAGCAAGTTCGCATCAATCAGCCGATCCATATAGGCTTTTGGTCTGTTGATTTTCTTATTTATATATTTTTCAACCATCAGGCTGGCAATTGGTGCCGACCAGGTTGCTCCGAATCCTGCATTCTCTACCACAACTGCAATTGCAATTTTGGGATTGTCTCTAGGTGCAAATGCGACAAAAACAGAGTGATCTTTACCATGAGGATTTTGTACTGTACCTGTTTTTCCACACATTTCAATATCCGGAATTCGTGAATACCAGGCAGTTCCGCTTGGTTGATTAACTACCGCACTCATTCCATCTATAATCACATCAAAATATCCAGGATCAATCCCTGCACTGTTCTTTTTCAAAAACTCATCTCTAATGACATTCTTATCTCCAATTGCCTTAATCAGGTGTGGTTTATAAAAAAAACCGCGGTTAGCAACAATAGCCATCACATTTGCCATTTGTAATGGAGTTATTCCCAACTCCCCCTGACCAATTGACAGGGATATTGTAAAAGCAGAACCCCATCGGTCATTTTTGAAGCGTTTGGTATAGAAATCGGAAGTAGGGAGGAGTCCATTACGTTCTCCAGGCAAGTCAATCCCCAAAGCAGTTCCGATTCCGAAAGCAGAAACGGCTGCCCGCCATTTTTTGTAGGCATTTACCGGCCGCATACCAGCCTGGTCAATCATTCGGGCATAGGTATAACCATAATAAGTATTGCATGACTCTGTAATTGAACCTTTAAGCCCAATTGAACCATGGACGTGTGTACAGCCCATAAAACCCTTGCGGCCATAACGGTAGCCACCCGGACAAAAGAAATATGTATTCTCATTAATTAATCCGAACTGCTGGGCAACAAGAGCGTTAACCACTTTG
This sequence comes from uncultured Sphingobacterium sp., assembly GCA_964367725.1. Lineage (GTDB taxonomy): Bacteria > Bacteroidota > Bacteroidia > Sphingobacteriales > Sphingobacteriaceae > Daejeonella. Next base: position 2,228 of record CAYJAM010000398.1, read on the forward strand.
AAAATCGAGCCTGGCGGATATTCCGCCTGTATCGGGCGCACAAACATTGGTTTGTATTTATCATTTAGCAGAGCCATGTAATTATTGCCTCGCTGACGGCCAACCATAAGATTTGGATCATAACCCGGACTGCTGACGAATGATAATATTTCTCCTGTTGAAGGCTCTATTGCCACGATACTGCCAATCTTGTTCTTCATCAACTGCTCTCCTAGTCTTTGCAGATCCTTGTCCAGAGAAGAGATCATATGCTCACCTGCGACTGCTACAGTATCATATTTACCATCGGCATAATTTCCTTTTGGCCGGTTTAAGGCATCAACCATTAGGTTTTGCACGCCCCGCTGCCCTCTTAACAATTCTTCATAGGACTTCTCAACACCTGTGATTCCATGATAATCCCCTTGACTGTAAAAGCCTTTGGAATTCTCAATGACCTTTTGATTGACCTCGCCGATATAACCCAGAAAATGGGCAGCAATACTATCCGGGTATCTTCTAACCGTTCTGTTTTGAACAAAAAAACCAGGGAAATTACTCAGCTTCTCCTGAAAGGAAGCATAGATCTGTACGGAAAGCTGTTTCTCAAAAATAGAGGCTTTGTATGGGGAATAGGATCGGGCCTTTTTGAATCTCCTGTCAAATCCTTTTTTATCAATTCCGATCAGATTACAGAATTCAATTGTATCGAATGGCTTTACTTCCCTCGGAATAACCATCAGATCATAAACAGGCTCGTTTTGTACAAGG